>JAICIM010000070.1 GCA_025928885.1 Ktedonobacteraceae bacterium
GCGTGCTTTGCAACCAGGCCAGCGGCAATCATAACCGCCGGGTTCGAGGTGTTTGTACAGCTCGTAATCGCGGCGATAGCGACCGAGCCGTGTTTGAGATGGGTCTGGATGCCAGCGATATCAACCGGCACATCACCCTTTTTCTGCTCTGCGTGTCCGTTGCTCTCGGAAGCTTTCAGGCGGTCGGCGTAGGCTGTGCGGAACGTCTGGCCCAGATCATGCATCGCGACCCGATCCTGTGGTCGGCGCGGACCGGCGAGGCTAGGCTCGATGGTGCCGAGGTCCAGCTCCATCAGATCGTCAAACAGCGGCTCCGGCGACTCATCGGTGCGGAACAGTCCCTGCGCTTTCGTGTATTGCTCGATCAGTTCTACGAGTTTGGGATCGCGGCCCGTGTCGCGCAGGTAGCGCAGGGTCTCGGCATCCACCGGGAAGAGGGTCGCGGTCGCGCCAAATTCGGGCGACATGTTGGCGATAGTGGCGCGATCCGGCAGGGGGAGCCGGCTCAGACCAGGGCCGGTAAACTCAACGAATTTCGCAACCACGCCGCGTTTGCGTAAGATCTGCGTGACCGTCAGCACCAGATCGGTTGCCGTTGCGCCTTCTGGCAGGTTGCCGGTGAGTCGCATGCCGATTACTTCCGGGGTGAGCAAATAGAGTGGCTGCCCCAGCAGAACGGCCTCTGCTTCGATGCCGCCAACGCCCCAGCCAAGCACGCCCAGGCCGTTGACCATCGTGGTGTGTGAGTCGGTGCCAACCAGCGTATCGGGGAAAGCAACAGTCTCGCCATCTTCCTGTTTGGTCATGACGACCGAGGCCAGATATTCCAGGTTGACCTGGTGAACGATGCCGGTGCCGGGAGGCACGACGCGGAAGTTATCGAATGCCTGTTGCGCCCAGCGCAGCAGAGCATAGCGCTCGCTATTGCGCTCGTATTCGCGCTCGACGTTGCGACCAAAGGCCAGAGTTGAGCCAAAGGTATCGACCTGGACCGAGTGGTCGATGACGAGATCGGCGGGGACAAGGGGATTGATTTTCTTAGGATCGCCGTTCATACGGGAGACGGCTGAACGCATGGCGGCGAGGTCCGCGACTGCCGGGACGCCCGTAAAATCTTGCAACAGGACGCGACCGGGCAACATGGGATATTCTGCTTCGCTGGTGGTGGCTTTGCCGGGCATCCAGTTTGCCAGCGAGAGGACATCATCTTCTGTGATGATATCTCCGTCGGCGTGGCGTAGCAGGTTCTCCAGCACGATTTTCACTGTGAGCGGGAGCCGTTCCAGTCCAGACACACCGCGCTGTGCCAGTGTGCCTAAGCGATAGTAGTGGACGGTGCCATAGGTGCCTTGTAGGGTTGCACGAGCACCAAACACATCTTTGTATGCAGTCATGTGGCATTTCCTTTGGTGGAATGATTATTTTGTAGGGGATGAGAAATGGCTCAACTGAGCATGCGAACCGACCCTACTACGTTCTCTGATGTAGTATCTCTACGCCTTATTATATAACAGAGAGGCCGATGTGGTGCATCAGTGGGATGTTCATTAAAATGTTGCTCGTTCTTTATTATTTTACTTGTTCTACCATCTGTTAATAAGCTAAAACGTATCTCTGTTATTGGGGCAAAGCCACAGCAAATGTGTTTGCGTGACAGGTGGGAGGGATTGAGTATCAAAAATGTTCGTTGCTTGCCACGTGAAGTTCAGCCGTCATTATGCGGAGGTATAGTTCAGGCTGGAAAACCAGAGGGGGACAGCTTCTCTCTTTCAAGCATGTCATTGGCATCTCGAACCGTTCGTGTACCCAACGGTTCGAGATGCCAATGAGGAGATCACCGGTGAGCAAGTGGTCATCATCTTGAACAACAGTGAATCTTATCTGAGAAGTATTCATTCACCTTCCAGACTTGATAGATTTCTCCTGGTGGTAGAGATCAATATGGTTACTTTTTCAGTTCAACTCTCTATTTTTTCAGGCCGATGGCTTGTGCTCGCCCTGGGGTTCCCCTTCTGGTTAGAGTGATAGGTGTTGGTACACTCTGAGGGAGAGAATTGGACCTTTCGTTTGTCGCTTCCTCTCTCGCATCTTCCCCAGCGTTATTTTGCATACCCACGAACCCGCAGATCCGCGATGGCGAAATCGACCTCGTTCCACGCTTCACGAACCAGCTTGCTCGCTCGGATGTAGCGGAAGGAGACTTCCTCGGGCAATTCAAGAACGTAGGTGCCATTAAACGGCAACGGGTCGAGCTGTTCACCCAGCAGTACGTACTGGTTCATCTCTGGATCATTGGAACCCAGGATAGCAAAATTATAGCGGGTAAGCGCCCAACCATTGCCTGCTCCATCGTCCTGACGGCCCACCAGTTCGATGCGGACGATGCGGGGGTGTTGCATGCCCAGATCGACTTGCCACCAGCTGATCTCTTCGGGAGAGGTAAGCTGGTTGCGATATTTGGGTACCCAGAAATTGCTGGGGTTGCCATTATTGCCGTACTCGACCTTATAGCCATCTCCCAGGAAGGAGGAGGCCGTCGCAGGCTTGTTCAGTGCCAGATTCGGCAGTTTCGCACGTTGGAGAATGGTCGTGTTCTGAATGGTAGTGCTCATTCGCTTCTCTTTCTTGTCTGTGGACAAAACCCGCTTGGCGCTGGGCAGATGAATCTTTTCCTGGCTTGTCCCTCTGACCTTTGCCAGGTAATAGACATCGTTCCAGAGTCAAGCTTTTTGACAGTACTTCTCTTCTTTCTATCGACCTTCCACTCAAACAGAAAAGGGAGGTATCTCAGAATCGACCGTTTTCTGACACTCACGATTCAGTTCATTTGCTGTAAGTTAGCATGACAGCCACGAGCATGGCATGATTTCTGAGAGAGCCTCAAAAAACGTATCATAATCAAAGAGTCAATTTTTGAGAGGGGAGATGAGTATCTGACACTCACAGTAGAGTTTTTGCAAACTGAAAAAGCTGGGAGTATCCTTGACAGAATCAGGGGATGCAGGGACTCTGAGTTGGTCTCTTAAACATCAGTTTTGATGTGTTTTGGCGTCATCTCTGCTGTCAAACAATAGTTTAATGTTGCTGAGTGTAGTGTGAAGCTAGATGGGAAGTGTAGCGAGTGAAACTCATCCGTTGTGGTGAAGTATATTGACAAAGTAGCGGCTCTTTCGCTACAGTAGTGACAACAAAAGCTTATGTGTCAATTCATTCTATTGTGTAGGACAGGGAGGACGTACATGGGGATGTGTTTGGATGTAGAGGGCTGTGGTTTTGAAAATCGTGCTAATGCTCGCTTCTGCGCACGCTGTGGCATACCTCTCGGTGCTTCGCTGCTGCAAAAGCGTTATGAAATAGTAGATTTTATTGGAAAAGATCGCGGTACGGTTACTCTCAGGGCGATTGATCGCACTAGAGAATTATCTGTAACGATTCGTGCGCTCACCCCTCGGGGTGCTACGGCGCAGGAACAGGAGGACTTTTTACAGGATGCGGAGTTGGCCGTTGCTCTGTCTGCCCGCGTGGACGATCCTGGAAGTATCAGGGTAACTGATTATGGGAAAGATGGTCCGCTCGTTTTTCTGGTGAAATCCGAGTCGGCCTCCCCATCTTCAACTCTCGTGCGTCAGGAAAGCAACCCGCTCTTTCGCTCACCGCTCCCCTTGCCCGGCAAGGGCGTTGATGAGGAGGAGGCCGCCGCTACACAGCTCAGAATTATGATTCCCTCTTATGTTGAGAATGCTCAAGCGGCATCGGCGCAAAAAGAGATGGGGCAGCCTGACTGGCTGGCGCAAGGCAATCTTGCCTATGAGCGCGGCAACTATGAGGAGGCGCTCCAGGCCTATGAGGAGGCAACTGCATTAGATGTTGTTTCAGTAGAGGCGTGGAGGAGCAAAGGGGCAACGCTGCTATGTCTGGGACGCGCTGAAGAGGCGTTGCTGGCCTACGATCATGCCATCTCGCTCTATCCCAAAGACCCGGAGCTGTGGACGGCGCGTGCCAATGTGCTGCGCGAACTGCGGCGTCCCGATGAGGAGATGTATTGCTACGATCAGGCGTTGGCCCATGATCCCGATTATGTCTATGCCTGGAGTGGACGTGGCATGGCTCTGGCTGAACAGAATCAGCCTGAAGAGGCACTGCTGGCCTTTGATCGCGCCCTTTTGATTGATCCCAGGCAGAGCATCGTCTGGCAGGCAATGGGCGATACGCTGTATAGTTTGCACCGCTATGAAGAGGCGCTCATCGCCATCGATCGCGCCCTCGCCCTGGATCAGTCGCGTGCGTCTCTCTGGGACACGAAGGGCAACATTTTGCGGCGGCTGGGCCAGGCAGAGCAGGCGCTAGCTCTGCATGAGCACGCTATTCAGATGGATGAGCAGAACGCGACGTTGTGGTTTGATAAGGGCAATGATTTGCGTGAGCTTCGTCGTTATGGAGAAGCGCTCAACGACTATGATCATGCCCTTGCTCTTGACCCGACATTGGCGGGCGCGTGGTATAATCGAGGGAATGTGCTTGCTGCGTTACATATGTATGAAGATGCTCTGGCTTCGTACGATCAGGCGCTGACCTACGACGACGGGCTGACTTCTGCCTGGTATAATAAAGGTAGCTTGTTGCATGAGTTGCAGCGTCACGAAGAGGCGCTGGTCGCTTTCGATCGTGCTCTGGCAGGTGATGTTCATTATATCCCGGCCTGGAACAATAAAGGTTTATCGCTGTTCGCCCTCGGGCGGATGGACGAGGCGCTGGCCGCGCTGGATCAGGCCACGTCTTTCGCTCCTGAAGAGCCTGATGCCTGGTATAATAAGGCTGTTGTGCTGGAGAAGCTGGGACGGAAGCAGGAAGCCATTTCATGTCATGAGTGGGCAAGCTCTCTTGAACAACGGGCCAGGTCTGCCAGGAGTTCACAATAATACCGTCTCTGCTAACAACTTCTGCTCAAGTTGTTAGCGTATTTTGATTAATCCATGCCTGTTGCAGGCTGGGCTATAGCTCGGAGGAGGGAATGCGACGCTGCGCCGATCTCGTTGACTGTGGATATGATAATCGGGACAGCGATTTGTTTTGTCGAGCATGTGCTCTGCCCTTGCTCGACACTGCGCTGGCCGGGCGCTATGTCGTGGAGGCTTTACTCAATAAAGGTGGGTATGCGGCAGTGTTTCGCGGGATAGATAGAAATCTTTCTCGCTACATTGCTATTAAGGTGCTGCTGCCTAGCAAGACCACACCTCATGAACACGACCATTTTCTGCGTGAAGCTCGTATCTCGGCTACGTTGGATCATACCAACATTGTGCCTATACTTGATTACGGAAGAGATGGTCCCAGTGTCTTTCTGGTGATGCCTCTCTACACCGCTGGTTCGTTGCGTACAAGGCTGGCTCAGGCTGATGGACCTCTTCCACCTCAAGAGACGATTACGAATTTTCGTCAGCTTGCCAGCGCCTTGTACTATGCCCATACCCGTCCCCGTCCTGTGATCCATCGGGATATTAAACCGGAAAATATTCTGATTCATCAGGAGGATCGCCGCCTGGTGATTACTGATTTTGGGATTGCTCGTTCGCTCGAACCGGGCGCTCGCGTTGGCAAGACCGTGACTGTGCGTGGAACCGTTGGTTATATGGCTCCCGAACAGACTAGCGGGATCGTTGATCCTCGCAGCGATCAATATGGGTGCGCCGTCGTCCTGTACGAAATGCTCACCGGCTATCATCCGCTTGATCCGCGTGGCGGTCCCATTCCACCGGTCTCGTCATTGAACAGCGAGATTCCCACGGCAATGGATCGCGTCATGACGCAGGCGTTGGCGTCACGCCCGGAAGAGCGTTTTGCAGATATGATGGAGTTTTTGCAGGCGTTTGACTTTGCCTGTCGCCCAGCTGCTGTCATGCCCTCTCATACGGCCCCTAATGTGCGTGTCGTCTCTGGCAACGTTCGTCCTATGCCGAGTGCGCCCGTTGTCAGTGGCGTACCTACGAACAGTAGTAAAATGAATGCCGTCAATAGCGCGTATCCTGTCTACGTTACTCCTCCAAGCACCAGCAGCGTGCAGGAAAAGTGCCGTGAGGGCGATCAGTTTCGCAATCAGCAGCACTATTCGCAGGCGTTGCAGGCGTATGAAGAGGCGCTACGGATGGACCCACTCAATTTCTATGCCTGGAACGGCAAGGGAACCACGCTTTACAACCAGGGCAATTATCGCAAGGCGTTGGAGTCCTATTTGCGTGCGGCAGAGATTGAGCCAGATAATGCCGTTGTCTGGGTCAGTGCGGGCCTGGTTTTGATTCGTTTACAACGCTATCAGCAGGCGCTGGTCCATTTTGAGCGTGCGCTCTCTATTGATCCCCAGTATGTTGCAGCCTGGAATGGGAAAGCTGATGCACAACTCGATCTGAATATGCCGGGGGAGGCGCTGGCGTCCTATGAACACGCCTTGAGCCTCGATCAAAGAAGTTTTCAGGCATGGAACGGGCTGGGCAATGCTCGCTCGTGTCTGCGTGATTTTGCCGGAGCTGTGGATGCGTACACGCGAGCGTTGCTGGTGAATTCTCGGAGTGCTGTTGCCTGGTGCAACAAGGCCGAAGCGCTGATGCGTCTGGGCCATAACAGAGCCGCGCTTGATGCCCTCAACGAGGCGACGGAGATGGATAAAGGCTATTCTCGCGCCTGGACGTTGAAAGCAGAGGTCTATGATGCTCTTGGCAATTCACAGGAGGCGCAGAAGGCTCGTAAACGCGCTCGTCCCTGGGGCCTCAAAAATTGAACCGCTGTGCTTGCCTTCCTCAGTTTGTTGCTCATTATTATGTATCGTTGCGTGATACGTCTTTTTAAGAATATCATCATGCAACGATACATAATGAGTAGTTGTTATTGTTATCCCTTTAATGGATATGGCCAAGTAAGAGGACCGTGACGAGCATACCTACCAGTAGCAGGAATATAAGACTAAGCAGAACAATGTTGAAGTTGTATGATCGATGCAAGATATTGAAAGGGATACTTCGGCTTGGAATACGGGCCGACATGAGCGACGAAAGTGAGATACGGTTACGCATGAACCTCTTCTCGCTCGCTAATGCTGATGTGAGTGTACGCTGTTGAACCATCGGCTCTTCTATGGTTGCAACCTGAACAGCTGTACTGGAGAACGTTGGCAGCGATCCCGGACCATACGTTGCTTCGATCTCTTTTTCTACAATGGAGAGAGGGAGTGTAGTGACCTCTTGCTGTTTGTGGGGTAGAAAGCTTTTCATCTCACGCTGTTTTTCGCCCCGTCCCGTCTGCGAGCGGCGGGAACGCTGTAAAACGGCATCATAGGCCTGTGCAAATCCCATAATGTTTGGATAGCGTTGTTCTGGTTTTTTTGCCAGTGCTTTTAAGAAGACATTATCCAGTTCTATGGGCAGTGAAGGATTGTGGATGCTTGGTGGCATGGGCTGAGTATGGTGGTGATGATGCAAAAGTTGCGCTGCCGTCCCCTCAAAAACGGCATTTCCGGTCATAAGTTGATACATCATAACGGCCAGTGCGTACTGGTCCGCCGCTGGCCCCACATGGACAGAGTTTGCCAATGACGGATCGTCAAATTGTTCCGGGGCCATATAGAGTGGTGTGCCAACCGAGCGGTGAAGCGAACGACCATGACGATAGAATGCAGCTAGGCCAAAATCGGCCAGCAGCAAGCGTGGCCTCCCATGTGGAAAGATGCTGGTTAAGTGGCTATGCTGACTGCCCTTTAAGCTCGTGCGTTCCACACGAATCAAGAAATTTGTCGGTTTAATATCACGATGAATGATGCCGTGATCATGAGCATATTGGAGTGCTGCTGCCGCCTGCAAGAGGTAATAGCCTGCTTCTTCACCGGAGATTGGCCAGCCAAAGCCAAACTGTTGGGTGCGCCGTTGGAGCCAGTTCCATAGCGAGCCTTCCGCAATATAAGGCATGACTAGATAAGTAATAGGCGCTCCCTCTGGCTCAATGGTCTCTTCGCCAAAGTGATAGAGCGGCAAAATATTTTCATGGTCTAATTCAGCAACAGCTCGTGCTTCTCGCTCAAAGCGCAGTGCTGCCTGTTTTCCTTCGGGGGTATTGGGTATTGCGCGTAAATCTCCGCAGACAACTTTGATAGCTACTCTTCTTCCGATACGTGCGTGTTGCGCTAGATAAATGTCTCCCATTCCACCACTCTCGATGAGCCGCACCAGCCGATATCCACCAAGAGTTTTCCCCACCAACATATTCATTGTAAGTTTCCCTCATAACATACTGCGTGAGAGCCAGAGAATAGGCAAAAAATATGCTCTCGTCTGTTTCAGTAATATGCTTTCTACACACAGTATACAGGGAAGAGTGAAACTTCCCGTCGTTGGATAAGAAAAACGTGCTAGAAGATAGGGAAGGTGAGCAACTGGGCAAGCAGGGTGTTGAGGAGAGATAGACAATGGCTTATTTGCCAGATGTTGCCAGTATCCAGCGAATAAGCCAACCATTCTATCCGGGGTGAAGCGGTAATTAGCCCAGATGACGCAGCGTTTCATACGCCAGCCCTGAGAGAGTCGGGCGGGTCTCAATCAGTTGCTGAAGGAGCGGCCTGGCTTCATTATCGCGATAGTGTCGGACCAGTTGGGCTGCCACGCGAATATTGTTTTCCCGTGGGTCGTTTAATGCCTCGCGGGCAGCCTGACGACTGCGTGGATCTTCCCCGTTCGGATCAAAACGTTTGATTGCTTCCAACGCCTGGACACGCACGTAGGGATCGAAATCATTTACAGCATGCAATGCATCGTTTAATGCGCTGCGGTCGCCTAGCAGTCCAATAGCTCGTAGTACTGACGCATAAACAATGCTGCCAGGGATTTCTGGATCTCCTGTGGGAAGATTATCCGCTCGCTTTGGCAGGTTGCTGCGCCGGTCGATCGCTACGGCCCGCTGCAAGAATTGTTGCAAGACCGGTACTGCTCTTCGGTCTGTGAGCTGCCCCAGGGCATCGCAGATGGCTCCTAATGTGAGTGCCTGAGCATGTTCTGTGACCGTTTCCGTCGTTTCAAGGTGTCGCAGCAGGGGAGAGATGGCGCGGGGGTCTCGTAGCTCCCCAAGCACGCGTACTGTTGGCGTGAGCGTCTCTTCTCCGATCTTTGCTTGTAATGCTGCAAGCAAAACATCGCGTCCCGGACCCGCCATCCAGCGCTCTACTTCAGGCATCATCGGCACTGTCTGGTAAATCGGGTCAATAATAGCCGGGTCGCGTAGTTCTCCTCGTGAGATTGCTGTCCAGTAGCGACCCAGCAAGCTGCCCAGGCGATGGACGGCGATCGTATTTTGCCACATAGGGTTGCTGCGTGTTCCCTCAAAAAGGGCCTGCGCGAGTGCCGGAAATGGACGTTGCAGAATGCCTGGCTGCGGTTTCCCCTCACCAACCGGTGGATTGATACTATCTTGCAGCACGTGATGCACGATCAGGGCGGCCTGCTGTGTTTGTCCCTGGCTGATTTTTCCCTCGCCACGCAGGTAACGTTCGAGCGGCACTTTGCGATACAGCGGGATGGCCACATAGCTTTCCAGTCCGTTCACCCGTTCGAGTGCGCCTGCTAGCAGAATATCATAAAAATCTTCCTGATTCAGCTCAAGGCAACTTTCCACAATATCAACTTTGGCCCAACCTTCGGCCTCTTGCAGCGCACTGATCAGCGCCTGCATGGCTGAGGTTGTGCCATGTTGCACTAACGATTGGGCTGCATACATCGAGAGGTTGGGGTCGCGAACCAGCTTGCCCAGGACGCGTGTGAGGTCTGTGGATTTGGCGTTGCTCTGATTTGCGCTCTGCCTGGCAAAGCCGATAGCTTTTGCTTGCTCAGCGACGATTGTTTTATGGTAGCCGAGCATGAGAACGGCGAAACGCCTGGCCCGCCCCTCTACCGTATCAGCGGGATTGGTTTGTGGCGAGAGATCTTTCGGGTCTCCCTGGTCGATGATATAGAGCCATACGGGTATCAAATTGCCCGCCCGATCTATCTCACGCAAAAATGGGAGCAGAATCGGTTTCCACTGCTGAATGGAGCCAACATTCAATAGGGGGACCAGTTGTTTCGCTGTCTCTTCGACAGAGGCTCCCTCCCAGCGTAAGCCGGTCAACAAGCGAGTAATTTCGGTACGCAAACGGGCCAGCAGTTGCTTGATCTCTGGCGTGTTCGCGTCGATTTCAGGGGGGAGACGGCGTGCAGCGAGATGTTCAATTGTCCCTGGTCGCTCCATGATGCGAGGCGAAGGCGGTGTTGTAGGATTGGCTTCTGCCGATGGACGCGATGTCACAGGTTGCGCCGGTGCTTCAGGTTTTTCGGCGATGCGCAGGAGTGCAGGTTCCGTCGTCTCATTGTCGGATGAGTCTGGTAACTCTGTCTGCTGGGGCTGTATATCAGGCATGCGCACCCTCTCTATCCTTGTTTGATAAATCGTGAATAGTAGCCTCGACAGTTGCCGGGCTGATCACAACATTCTATTGACAATACCGGTCCATTGTAACCCTTCTCGACTCATATGGTCAAGCTTTGTGCTACTGGTTTCCCTTTCTATTTCCGCCCGCTTGTTGTGTAAGAGTCTATACTAAAAAAGAACTTTTTATATGCTGTGGTTGGGAGGATGAGCATGTCTGCTGAAACGTCTTTACGCATGCTGGTGCAACAAATTCGCCATCTTTTACTCTGTCAGACGGCTATCTTGCTTCTTGACTGCCCCGATCCTCTCTTACGTCACCCTCTTTTGCATCATCTCTCTATAGCGCCAATGATTTCCTCTACCAATGATGCATTTGAACAAAACCTGCTTGATAATAAGCTGGTAGCAGCTCTGTGTGATATTGCTATGCAGACGGGGGCGATCTGGAGCGTCGATGATAGTTGGGTATGGCCTCTGACTTCTAGCTTGTTGATCGTTCCCATCGAAAGTTCAGATGGTACGCTTGGAGTGCTGCTTTGTGTCAATCACTGGGAAGAGCGATTTCTTCAGGGGGAATATACACTACTCTTTCAGTATTTGCCAGAGCTTATACAACGCATAGAAAGTACTTTGCAAGAGATAAGTTTTTTGTCCAGATATTTTGAATATGCTGTACGCGCTGCTATACATGAGCAGAATACATATATTTCGATGGTGAGTCATGAATTGAGATCTCCTCTTACCGCTATCAAAGGGTATGCCGGGTTGCTGCATGCCTATGGCGTCACCGATAGTCAATGGACAGCGAAAGGGATGACGACCGTTCGCCAGAGTCGCTATCTGACGGCGATTATGGAACAGGTGGATCATCTGGAAGTATTGATCGCTGATCTTTTAGATGTATCGCAGCTTCGGGCAGGGCGTCTTTCGCTTCGTTGTCGCGAAGTGAACACCGCTCAGATCTGCCAACGTGTTGTGGTTGGTATGCAAGAGCGTGTGGAGAGGCAGTCGCCGGGGCTATATCATTTTCAGTGTGGTATTGAGCCAAATCTGCCTCTGGCCTGGGCCGATCCCGATCGTATGCGGCAAATATTGGTGAATCTCCTGGAGAATGCCGTGAAATATTCCCCTGATGGGGGAATCATTGAGCTATATGCTTATACGCTGCAACAACCGAAACGGCCACGTCATCCGCTGCTCAGTGCTTCTGATAAACAGATGCAACCACACGAGGCAGCCGTTACCTCTTCCATTGGTGCTTCTTCCTGCATGATCGGGATCACGATCTGTGATTGCGGGATTGGTATTCCTCACACACGACAAGAAGAGCTTTTTCAGCCGTTTGTACGCTTGCAGCACTCCAGTTCCGATCACATTGCTGGGACCGGGCTTGGCCTCTATATTGCTCGTTGTCTGGTGGAAGCGATGCATGGTCGGATTTTTCTGCGCAGCAAGCAGGGAGAAGGGACGGAGGTAACGTTCACCGTCCCGACTGTATCGTAGAATGATCGCTTTAGTTATAAATCATGTATATGTAGGGATACTGGATAGATATGTGATAATCTAATATCGTTGCAATACGTGGACATAGTATTTCTAAAGAATTGATAAAGATTTATCTTCTAGATATTTCGTCTAACAAGTGACGTGAATACTCTTTGAGCCAGATGAATAGCCCATTTCTCCTAACTCTTATAGTGCTGTCGATGACGAAACAGCCGCTAACTCAGCATTTCCTTAAAAACGGATGAGATTGATTAAGGTTTGGGTGCCGAAAATGAGCTTAAAGCCTGCTTTTAACTCAGCATTTCCTTAAAAACGGTTGAGTCAACCTTAGAGAACGCTGAAACTTTTTATTGATGACTTGTACCACTGAATTCTAGCTGTTATGCTTACCAGGTGAGAGTCACCAACATCTGTTTACTCTAAAACGGATGGATGTTTTGTCAAAACGGGCTTTCTTACCTGAACCTTTCAAAAGGTATTTGACTTCTGATACATTTCTTCATCGTGGGAGTTGAGGTTGGGTATTTTGTTGAGGGCGTCATACAGAATGATGAACTACAACGAAATGGGATGATATACCTACCCTCATCTGTATCCAAACTCCCAGATGAGCCGTGATAACTATTATGAGGTACAGCAAAGCTTGCTTCATCTGGTATCCAGCAGAAATGAAATGTATCTGCGAGAAGTAGCGCGGTAGTCAAGCATCTACTTCTGTACTCGAACATTAGTAGGCAGTCAAAGAGACAAGTCTGTAGTTTTTAAGAGGAGAAGGATCAATGCAGCAAACACAAAAAGGTCGTGGCCGAGGTTTCGCTTCGATGAGTCCTGAGAAGAAGCGCGAAATTGCTAGCAAGGGTGGCAAAGCTGCTCATGCTCTGGGTACTGCGCACAAGTGGACCAGTGAAGAGGCTCAGGCCGCCGGGCGTAAGGGTGGCTCGATCAGCCGCCGCCGCTCCAAATATAACGTCCAGGCGTAACATGACATACTCGCAACATGGAAGCGGGGCTGCTGAACATAACGGCAGCCCCGCTTCATGTTATTTCTGTTCTTTTCTTATCAGGGCAAGGTCATGTAGGTGGCCGGGTTCACCCAGTAATTATTCACTACGACCATAAAGTGCAGGTGTGGTCCGGTTGAGGCCCCTGTGCTCCCCTCATAAGCGATGACCTCCCCTTTAGTGACATTCTGCCCCACCTTGACGATAAAGCGCGAGAGGTGTCCATACACGGTTGCAATATAGCGCCCATGATTGATCTTCACGGCCCAGCCCAGTCCTGACCAATCCCAACCTGTCCAGATCACCTGTCCATCGTCGGCTGCCATGATCGGTGTGCCATCTGCTGCCGCTAGATCGATCCCTGTATGTGGTCGAACACAGTTACACCAACTTTGAAATTCCGGGTTGGCAAATACCTGAGAGATAGTCGATCCGACGAGGGGTCGCTGCATCATTTGGGTTCCCATGACGCCGCTCTCAGTGATTGCCGTTGCGCATGTTCCCCATAAGCCCATGCTGGGTTGATTGCAGGAGCCTTCATTGGTAAGCAGTGCCGGGGTCGGTGTCGGGGTAATTGGGTGTTGCGTCGGATTGAATGAGCCGAACGGTGCCTGGGCAAGAATTTGCTGAATCGTGCGCGTGACTTCCTGGTGCTGGCCGATCCCAAGAGGAGCGACGAAAAGTACTGGTATGAGTAATACTATCAGGCAGATGAGCAGGACTTTGATGGTGCGCTGGCGCCGCGTCAGGGGGATGTGCCGCTGCCGTTTTTCGGTCGCTGGAATCAAGGTAAGTGGCCTGGTCGATTTTTCGGCAGGCAGTGGTCTGGTTGTGCGCGGTTGCTCAATCAGCAACAATCTGGTTGATTGCGTTCTGCTATCCTGCACAACAAGTTTGCGTGTGATTCTGGTTGTGTTCTCTGGTAAGTGTCCTGTTGTGGACTGCACGTTGTTTGGGAGCTGGTCCGTTGTGGGTGTTTGTTGGGATTTTCTGTATGCAACCTGGGGCGCTGTTGGTGTATCGCTAACAGCATCCCACTGCTCCTGGGACGGCTGCTCAGAGTCATCGGAAGATAGCCGCATAGATTGGTCCTCGCATGTTCGCCTTTGAAGCGATTCTATAATTTCTTTAAGTTCCAATGTATATGAGAATGAACTTGATAGCTAGCTACAATGCTAGAAAATAGGGCAAAAAGGCTACTCTACTGTTTCATTTCTTTACCAGTAGCTTGCTTTAGGACCCCTGGATTCGCTCTTGCCGGATCGCTTTCGGTACTGGTGCGTTGAAGCGGCATCTTTTTCGTGTTATATTGAGTGAGCTTTAACTGTTGGCAATTGTTGATGTTGGCTTATGTATCCGTCGTTAGAGAATCTTGCTTGTGTAAGAGGTGAAACGTGAAAAATGTGCAGATAAATGTTGAGGGGAAAAAGCTCGTCATTGTTATTGATCTGGATCAGGAGTTCGGACCGTCCTCCAGCGGCAAATCGATTACGGTTGCAAGTACCGAGGGGAACGTTGCTGTACCCGGGCATCAAGAGATTAAAATCGGTTTGAATGTCTATAAACCCCGCGCCAAAGGTGAGCGCGACTCCTGAGCGCGACTTGCTGTCTGATCTACAGAGGGTAGAAGAAGAAATTGATGAGGTACAGCGGTATGTGATGCTGAAATAGCCTGTTTGATGCTCACAACAGTACTTTGTGAGGGTTTGTTGGTAAGTCCTGTCTCTGGCTGGTATAATGGCGCGGTATCACCTCTGCTGTACTCATCAAATGAAGAGGAGGAAAACGTATCTCGTACACGCGGCCAAATCATTCTCATGTTCCTGACACTCCGCCAACTGGAACAACAACCGTTGATGCTTCCCCTACAGTATGGGCTCCTTCCAGGAAGCAGCGTTCTGCCTTTCCTCAAGGAAAGTTCTGGAAAGAGAAAGCGTTTCGTTTTGATCTGAAGAACTTTCGTCTCGGCAAGGGCTTTTCTCTCCGGCGCTTCAGCATTATGGAGGCTACCCTTCTTTTGATGTTTGCCTTGCTGGCTTCGCGTGGTTTAGGGGTGATTCGTCAAAGTATTTTTAATGCTCTTTTCGGCACAGGCATTGAGGCTAACGCGTATTATGCCGCTTCGCGGCTCCCCGATACGCTCTTCAATCTGATCGCTGGTGGCGCTCTCACGCACGCCTTTCTCCCTGTATTTTTGTCCTATGAAAAAAACAAAGGCGAGCTGGCAGCCTGGCGACTCACCAGTGTGGTCTTCAACGTGTTATTTGTTGCGATCACTATCTTGATTTTGATTGGTGAGTTCGTGGCTCCGGTCTTTGTGAATACCATCCTTGTCCCCGGTTATAGCGCTGCTGAAAAGTCTCTAACCACTGACCTGACGCGTATTATGCTCGTGCAACCACTGATTCTGGGTCTGGGAACGCTGGTCACAGGCATTCTGAATAGTCGCAGGCAGTTTTTGTTGCCCGCTATTTCTATTGCCGTCTACAACGTCGGCATTATTCTGGGGCTGCTGGTTACATTGGTGATGCCTCATATCGGTATTTATGGGCCAACGTATGGAATATTACTTGCTGCCGTCTTGCAGGTGGGTGTGCAGATACCGCCCCTCTTAAAACAGGGGGTGCATTACATATTTGTCTGGGATATTCGCCACTCCGGGTTGCGTGAAGTGATACGGCTATTGGGGCCAAATACGCTGGGCGTGGGCGTCGCATATATCGCGCTCATTGTCGAGACCACCTATACCTCTTATCTACCCGATCAGGCGAGTCTGGCGGCCCTCCACAACGCTTTTATGCTTCAGGGGTTGCCTGTGGCCTTGATATCTCAGGCCGTCGGACAGGCTATCTTGCCCGATCTGACAGCTCAGGCGAGCGCGAAACGCTATTTTCGCATGCGGCAGACGACGCTCAAGATTATGGGTGCAGCTATCGCACTACTGGTGCCTGCCGCGATAGTGCTGGCGCTAGCCGGGAAACCGATCATTCATTTGCTCTTTCAGCATGGCGCATTTGATGCCCATTCGTCGCAACTGACCTATCTTGCCTTGATCGGGTATGCAATTGCTTTGCCGGGTTCGGCGGCGGGAGATTTAATCACACGGGGCTTTTTTGCGTTGAAAGATGCGCAGACACCGCTGTATACCAATATTTTTGCTCTGCTCTCGCGCTGGGGATTGATCGTGTTGCTGCTCAAGGCCCTGCCCGGCGATCTGGTAATCCTCTCGATCCCACTCGCCCTGGCCGGTTCTGCCACGGTTGAGGCAGTGTTGCTCTTAGCAATTTTGCTCTGGCGCTTGCACCTCCATGTGAAGATGGATCAGGGCATCAAACGCCTGCAACGCCGCCGTCAGCATCTCAAAAATTTACCCTGATGAAATGTTCTTTTCAAAAAGGGTCAAGTTGTTTCGTAGTTTCGGGGGGGGGGGTGGGGGGGGGGGGGGGGGAGCCGGCGCACCCGGGGGGCGCGAGGGGGGGCGGAAC
>JAICIM010000216.1 GCA_025928885.1 Ktedonobacteraceae bacterium
GTTGTCCGTACGCTCACGAGGGCCTTGCGCCATCTGGTGGCGCTGGTGGAAGATCTCTCACTGCGCCATGTCACAGCTCGGGTTGCTAAAATTCTCCTCGATCAGGAGAAAACAGCCTCGCAAGCGCAAAATGTGTATCATCTGACCCAGCAAGAGATGGCGGCACTGGCTGGTACCGCTCGTGAAGTGGTGGGACGCTCTCTGAAAGAGTTGGAGGGAGCAGGGGCAATTGAGATGCGGCAGGGGCGGGCGGTGGTGGTCAATCGTGAGCGTCTTCAGTTGCTTGCTTCCGAATAGGTGTATCTCCGCCCATCTCAAGGTATGCATTCCTTATAGAGAGAGGTAAACATGAGACTTTTATCACTGCGGAGGTGAAGAAACTTATTGTACATTTTATTCCAAAAGGAATGATCCAAGATGCCAATGACTATCCCCCAAAAAAATGGGTCGCCCACGCCATCATCGAAAGAACCGCCCAAACAGGAGCCGTTTTCGCGTGTGGCTCCAATACTAAAGACCTCCTTGCTGCTGGGCATTTGCGGCGGTTTTCTGTTGGCAACGGTATTGACTCTCACACGTATCATGCCTGTCACATTAGGGACATGGTGGACTGCCCTGGCGCAGGCACATGGACATCTCCAACTCTACGGTTGGGCGGGACTGTTTGTGCTGGGCGTGGCGCTGCACTTTCTGCCACGCTTGCGTGGAACCCCGCTTGTGGCTGCGCGTCTGATCCCCTCGATACTGGTGATGATGATTGCGAGTATGATCCTGCGTGCCTTCTGTCAACCTTTGCTCACAGCAACTCCGTCACCTCTATGGCGTGTCGGGCTGATTGGTAGCGGCATTCTGGAACTGGGTGGCTTTGCACTGATCCTCTGGTCGTTGATCCTGACCGCTACTCGTGGACCTCGCCCCACAACGCGACCGGCCTATTGGAGCGTTTTTCCGTTTCTGGTGGGTGCGTTTTGTGCGCTGGGCCTTGCCAGCATCGTAAATCTGGTGAATATGGTGCAGGCGGCTAATGGCGGGTTGGTAGTGAGCGTGGGCGATATGTTGAATGTTACGCTCGGGCTTTTTGGCTTCCTGGTGCCGGTCGCGCTGGCGATGTCGGCTCGATCATTGCCCATGTATGCAGGTCTGGATGGTTTCCCGCGTCGTATCCTCTGGCCGCTAGCTGGTGCTTACTTTGTTGGGCTGGTGCTGATGGGCGCTGGTACGATAGAAAGTTCCTGGGCAAACATCAGTATGGGGATTGGCTCGGTGCTGTTGGGGGCAGTCGTGCTGGTGTTTATTGGCATCTTTCTGGCGCTGATGCGTCGGCGTGGCCGCATTCCGCAGCGGGTGGCGCAACTTTCGCCAGAGCCGGGAGCGCTGACCCGGAGCTATCAGCACCAGATCAAAAAGGAGCAGGCGGATTATGGTCCCTTTGTGGGGTTGGTGGCAAGCGCCTATCTCTGGGCCTTGCTGGGGACGGTGCTTTTGTTTATCGATGGGGTAAGCATACTGGTAACGGGCGGTGAGCTGGTCTCCTTCGATGCTGTTCGGCACTGTTTCGCGCTCGGTTTTATCGCGCTTTTGATCTGCGGCATCGCTCCACGGATGGTGCCAAGCTTCTCTGGCGGCAAGATGCTTTCACCTCGTCTGGTGAGCGCGACGCTCTGGCTTGGCAATATTGCGACGCTCTTGCGTGTCGGCTCTCTCCTGCTGGCTCCGCTCTTTGTGACGACGCAGGGTTTTGCCATCGAAACGTTTCTGTTTAGCCTCTCCGGCCCCTGTGGCCTGGCCCTGGCGCTTTGCCTGGCAATTAATCTCTGGCCCGCGTTGCGTTCGCCTGCCAGATCTGTATAGGTACGAGGGAAGAAGCCGCCGATGCATCAGTAGATAGAATGTCGGTAAAAAAATATGCTCTTGATGCAAAAAAATGGAGCGATCAGCAACGGTATCCAGCACTGTTACCGCAACTGATAGCCGTGAGCGAGAGCTACCTCAATCAGATGGTTTGCCAGAACAGTTTCCGGGTATGCTTCGGTATCGATGTGGATGGTTGCTTCTTCATACCACTTACGGCGCGTGGAGTATAGATTGTGCAGGCGTTGTAGTCCGTCCTCTCCGGCGATCAGTGGGCGATTAATAGGAACACTGCTTGCTTGCATACGCTGCCATGAGGCGGCTACGCTGGTTTGTAGATACACTGTTAAGCCTTGTTCGCGCATGAATTGGCGATTGGCTTCTGAAATTACTGTCCCCCCACCAGTTGAAATGACGAGACGTTGGTTGTGCGCGAGTTCGTGGAGGATTTCCGACTCGATGTGGCGAAAACGCGCCTCTCCATACTCGGCTAATACCTTGCCCGTTGCCATGCCCATGCGTTCCGCAATAACATCATCGGTGTCAACAAAGCTCCATCCTAACAGATCAGCGATGCGGCGGCCAATCGTCGTTTTCCCAGAACCGGGGAGTCCCGTTAAAAATATCCTTTGCACTTCTACAACTTGAGAGCCTGTGTCCTGCATACCTTGCCTCGTTCTGACAAAATTACCCTCCTCATAATGTGCGGAGTGTTTAGATTATAGTGACGGCTGCTAGATGTGTCAAGCAAGTTGCGACGATGGGTGATCGTGCTTCTGGTTGCATTTGAACGCGTTTCTATACTATAGATGGGTGCATGTATTGGCATAAATAATATATAGAGATGCATGTTCGAAGAGAAGATTACAGGAGGACGTAATGGAGACGCAGGATGATGGAAGCATGTGCAGGCAATGCCAGCAGATAAAACCTCGTACGGCTTTTGTACCCCACGGGGGAAAGGCCAATGAGTATCGGAAGGTCTGCCGAGAATGTGAGCAACTCAATCAAATAGAGCGGCATCGTCGGCTTGCTGCCCGAAAAGAACTCTGGCAACAACTGGAGCGGAAAGAAGCAAAGCGGGAAGAGCTGGAGAAGAAAATTGCTTTCCATCAAGTATATGAAGAGCGCCGGAGGGAGCGAGAGCAATGGTATCTGCAACAGCCCGATCGCCTCTGTAAAGCGTGCCATCAGGTCTTGCCTGCTACGGCCTTTGGCGGTCACTTCTCGGCCACTACTTTTGTGCTACATACTCGCTGCCGTTTCTGTCATGAGGCTTTGTGCGAACGTCATCGACCTGTCTGTTGTGTATGCCAGCAAAAAAAGGCTTTGCTTTCTCACTTCAAAGGCTATGCCTTACACGATGCTGGTGCTGCAATTGCCCTCTACTGTAAAGCCTGTGAGGAGGTCTTCTTCACATTGTCTGAGGCGCAGCAAAATATGCTGATTCGTTCCTCTTGTCAGAGAAGCTTTCCCACCGGTCAGGTCATCTATGCCGAAGTTGATCCCGAGTCGGATCAGATACGTTATATTGGCCGTACCAGTCAGCCACAGCGTCGTCACGCACAACATCTGAAAGATGCTTCATCGATAGCGGGACGCTGGGGAGCGGAGAAAAAGGCGTGGTACACACGCAGCAATTGGATATGGGAGCTTGCGGCTCGGGGCTTGACGCCTTGTATGCAGATCCTCTACCCCGTTGCTATCGCTCCCCTGGTGGTGGAATGGGAACAACGTTATATCTGGCATGGTATTCAACAAGGCTGGGAGCTGCTCAATGTCGAAGCGGTAGATGAAGATCTGGTTGCCCATATTCATTCAACGTCGATTGATTTTCTCACGGCCTCATTTGAGGCGCTTGTGCAGCAGCGCTTTTTCCCGCCACATGGCTTAGCTGCATTTCTTCATAAGTATTATTGCTGAAGAGAAATTTTGTGACCAATGGATGTTGAGCGGGATAAGTGAATATCTGGCGTAAAACTTCTTTCTATGATCTCCTCTCTCTGTTGCAGATTCCTCATTTCTATGGTACAAATACTATTATGTATCGATGAATATCTATATATGGCGGTGAGAGAAGCCATGAGTATGATGATGAAGGACGATTTACAGGTAGGAAGCGGCGTTCTTGCTGTGAAGCCAGAGGCCCTTATGCAAAGAATACATACCCCCCCCCAGGTAGATGTATCTGCATCTAAAAATAGAAAAGCAGGAAACAAGAGGGGAGCCTCTGTTCTAGCTATATTCCCAGGAAACACTCATATTTCTCCTTCGCAGCAGATAACTGCAAATTATCCTTTCCCTATCTCTCCTGTCTATCAAATTCTTATAGACATAAAATCATCATTAATAATATATCTCCGAAACATTGTAACTATCTTTTCCCCAAAAATACAGGCATTTGGACGACAGTATGGCCAGAATGATGACATACAGACGTGTTCTCTTCCTGTTGATAGAATGGCAGAAAATGGGGAAGTGGTCGCCGATGCAAATAGGCGAAGTGAGCCTGCTTTTGAGGGGGGACAGAAAAAAGATGGCAAGCGTCCGCCGCCTGGGAAGCCCGATACGTCAAAAATAGAAAAGCCTGGGCGAGAAGGTGACAAAGGATCTCAGAGGGTAAAGCAGCCCAAAAAAGAGAGACCGCAACAGGCTTAATATGGTCAAGTAGTGTCAGCAAAATTATTGCTGATCGTCCTGGGAGAGCCTGTTTTCTTCTGCTTCAGCCTTGCGGGCAAGCTGCTCTAGATTGTGCAGGACGCTCATTGTGTCGGTATGTGTTGGTCCTAGCGCCTGTGTATAGATATCCAGAGCGCGTTGATAGAGTTGTTTAGCCAGTTGATACTGCTTTTGTTTGCTGGCAAGGAAGCCCAGGTTATTGAGGAAGAGCGCTACATCAGGATGCTCAGGTCCCAGCGCCTGTTCTCCAATGGCTAAGGCACGTTGATAGAGCGTTTCGGCGAGCTGATCGTTTCCCTGTGCTTCCGCGACATCTGCCAGCTTGTTCAGACAGTGAGCGGTTTCGGGGTGCTGGTCTCCAAGTGCCTGTTCACAAATGGTATATGCTCGCTGATAGTATTGTTCGGCAAGCTGGTAGTTTTGCTCTACCTCAGCGAGAGCGCCCAGCCCATCCAGTGGATAGATGATATCCGGGTGGTTAACTGGCAGGTGACGTTCGTAGATGTTGAGCGCACGTTGATAGGCAGCTTGCGCCTGTGTATAAAACTCTTGATGATAGTACATTAATGCAAGATTGTTGAGCGTTCTGCCGACATCGGGATCGTTGCTCCCCTTTGTACGTTCTTCTATGGACAGAGCACGTTGATAGAGTTGTTCTGCCTGTCGATATTCTCCCTGATCCCCATAGAGCAGCGCCAGATTGTGAAGGCTCTCAGCCGTCTTAGGGTGTTCCGGTCCCAGCAGTCGTTCCCGAAGTGCTAGCGCACGTTGATGAAGCGCTTCGGCCTCTTGATAGCGGGCCAGTCGTTGATAGAGAAGTCCCAGCGAATTAAGGATCTGGGCCGTGTCCAGCGGATCTCCACGCCGCAGCTGTTCTTGCAGGTGTAGCGCCTGGGAGAGATAGTGATTGGCTTCGGTGTAGCATCCACGCTGAGAGCAATAGGAACCCAGGCGTTCCAGGAGCTGGCTTCCTTCCTTCAACGTCAGTTGAAAGTCACGAATCAGCTTTGAGCAGTGCTGTGCTTGCGGCAGGTAGCGCTCACACTCTTGCCATGTCGCGAAACGTACTGTGGGGAAGACGGCATTGATCAGGCGCACGGCCTGGTTTGCTAATTGGCGTTGCAGCTTTTTGGATACGTCTTGTTGAATGATCGCCTGCACAATGCGCTGCATCTTCAGCGTCGTCGTATCTGCGAGGCGACGAACGAGCGAGAATCTGCGCAATGTCGCGATAGCAGCATCTAAGGCGAAGGGATCGCTAACGAGGGTGCGGAGAGGGCCGTTGCTGAGTGCAGAGGCACCATGTAGTAGCGTTTCATCAGGGAGGGCATCGGGATACAGAAATGCGAAAAAGCGTAGCAGTTCCAGTGCATCAGGATTGATCTGAGCAATTTTTTCAAACGTTAATAACAGGGTGGTTGTGACTGGATAGGGATGATCGTTTACAACTCTTCCTCGTATCCCTAAAAATCTTGCTTTATGTTCGCGATAGAGGGCAAGATATGAGCCGAGCGAGCGCTGCGTTTCCTCAATGTAGGCTCCAGCCTGGTCAAGGGCGAGAGGATAGCCTTCGACCTCCTGCGCAATAGCGAGTGCTGTTAGATACTCGTCCTGCGTAGCATGATCGTGCGCTCCCTGTGGGGGTATGCGTTTGGCACGACGGAGCAAGAGCAGGGCTGCTTCATTATCGTTCAATGGTTCGATTGAGAGCGCGTCGGTAAGCGAGCCGGTGGCCTGGGAGTGTGTGATGATAAGGATATGACCGTCGCTTTGAGGGGGAATGAGTGCATCCAACAGGGAAAAGTCGTCCAGGTCGTCCAGCACCAGGAGCCAGCGGTCGTGATCTCGCAACCAGCGCTGTATGGTGGCAACATGTTGCTGCTCATCCATCTCTTTTGTAACAGGGATACCAAGTTGGTTAGCCAGCGAGAGCAGATTGGCGTGCAGGAGATCGCGAGAAGTAGCATTCAACCACAGCACCGAGTGATATTCATTTTGATGGCGGGCCGCATATTCGGTGGCGAGGAGCGTCTTGCCTATGCCTGTCATACCAGAGAGCACCTGAACCCGTGTCTGAGAGGAGGGTTGTTCAGCAGTAAAGCATTGCTCTAACTTGCTCAGGATCTCTTCGCGGTCAGTAAAAAATGGATTGAGTTTGTGAGGTGGCGTATAGAGGGGAAATTGCGGCGGCTTCGCCGGTCTATAGGTGCCGGTCAGGCGATCACATATCGCTTTGACTACCTGATGAATTCCTCTGGCAACCTCGGTCAGAGCCGTATCCCGATTCTTCCAGACGCTGATCGCACGGCCATCGGGAGGAAGCGGTTTGTGCTCTTCAAATGGGAATCCCTCATAAATTGTTGGACGTAGCAGGACCGGGATGACCCGCGCATCTCTGGTGGCATGTTGTTCAAGCGCATATTGCATCTCCACTTCAATGCATTGCTCCGAAGCAAAGAAATCAGCGCTTAGAAGCAGCACGATAATATCCGCCGTTCTCATGTAAGACCTGATGATCTCTTTGGCGTTGCTGCCTGCGCTGATCATGCTCTCATGCCATACCTCAATAAGATGCTGCTGTTTCAGGCTGCTCAAATGCTTGCACAAAGCCTCGAACAGTTTTCTGTCTTCAGGCGAGGGGGCGAGTGAGAAGAAAATATTGATTGTCTCTGAAGCCTGTGAAAGAGCCACGTTGTATCCATCCCTGTGTTCGTTGCTCAACGCATGTAAAGCGTCTCTGTAGTGAGAATTCCTCTTCTCTCAACCTGGCAAGGAAAGGTAGTATGGGAATGAAAAGAAGTATTCCCAGCTTTTTTAGTATAACACATATTGATATTTGCGTATATGATTGCTGTTGAGAGGTGGACTCATTGCAGCTAGTTTTTGTTGACGCGCGATACGCAAATAGAACAGATTGGGTGAAGCAAGAACATGGGTTGATAACAGCACTTAATTTCCTGTGAATGTCATTGTTGAGCGGCGGATGATGAGCGTTGGCTCGATTACGCGCGATAATGGCAGGTCTGGTGTCTCGTCGATCAGGCCAAAGAGGAGTTCGGTTGCCTCTTTCGCTAGCTGGAATTTAGGGACGGCGACGGTGGTGAGAGGAGGGCGAATGTGAGCGGAGACGGTAATATCATCCAGCCCGATGACGGAAAGATCTTGCGGGACCTGTAGCCCGGCGTCCAGGGCTGCCTCGATCGTCCCCAGAGCCATCCAGTCGGTGGTTGCGAAGATAGCGGTGGGGCGTGTCGGCAATGCGAGGAGACGTTGGGCTGCTGCATAGCCGCTTTCGAGCGTTGAGTGTCCCTGCTCGATCATCTCAGAGGCAAGGGGAAGCCCGGCAGTTTGTAGCGCGGAGTTGAAGCCTTCCAGGCGAAGTGCCTGATGAGGTTCATCCACGATAATGGCAAGGTGGCGATGTCCCAGGTCCAGCAGGTGTTGTGCTGCTAACCTGCCAGCGCTCCGAAAATCGACGCTGACCTGCGGAATATTGCCAACTATCTCGTCTTCTTGCCAATCGCAAAGAACGGTTGGCAATCCTTGCTGAAAAGGTGTAGAAGCGGCGCTGATGTCCATGCTGGACCCCATGATAATGACGCCATCGATCCAGCGACTGATCAGGCGATCAAGGTGTTGCTGGCCGAGTGTGGAATCGTAGAGCGTGTTGCAGAGAAGCATCTGGTAGCCGTGCTGGTTGGCCGTGCGCTCGATGGCCTCGGCGATCTCAGGATAAAATGGATTGGCGATGGTCGGGAGAAGGAAGCCGAGGGTATAGGTTTTTCCCTGCGCAAGACTTCGTGCCAGCATATTCGGACGATACCTTAGCTCCTCAGCACATTTGAGGATGCGTTTGCGGGTTGCCTCGCTGACATTACCACGTCCCTTGAGCGCGTTGGCAACCGTTGTGGGGGTGACGCCAACCGCCTGAGCAATATCTTGTAATGTTACCATAGAGCCTTCCCTTGCTCTTCTGATCGGGCCTCTTACGTTTATGAGAAGCTCATTTAGCGCTAAACTCGCAAATAACTATACCCGATTTACGGCGAGAGGTCAAGGGAATGCATGAGATAGTTCTATGCTTTGCACTTATCCCATCCTGGTTGGATAGAGGGGCGAAGATCGACCTGGGGGTGCGCTTCTTTGCGGTCCCGCAACTGGCCTGGATAGGCGTGATAAGCATGCTTGGTGCCTTGTTGCTCATCTTCCTTACGTGCCGTCATGATGGGATAAATAATTGATTGGATGCATGGTGATTGATAACAGGAACAGAAGCTCATAAATATCTGTACCTTTTCTCTGCTGCCTTGACTTTGTAAGGTCATGCGCCATATAATGGCCTCACCCACTACCTTGAATATTGCGAGAGGCTGCATGGCAAACGAAGTGAAGCGAGTTGATAGTGCAAAGCGAGCAGAGTTCATTTTGCAAGAACTGCTGCTGCATGGGCGCGTCGATGCAGAACAATTGAGTCAACAACTCTATGTCAATGCTTCAACGATTCGGCGCGATCTGGAGCGACTTGAGCAGCAAAATCTGTTACGTCGCGTGCATGGAGGAGCAGTGCCAGTGGATATGCTGGCATACAGTGCCTATGCGTATGGTCTGACGTTCCAGGAAAATATGAGCAAGCAGATCGAAGAGAAAACCCAGATCTCGTTGGCCGCGTTGCGCTTTATTCATCCAGGCGACACCATCGCCATCTCGCCAGGCACCACCACCACACATCTTGCACGGGCGATTCGCCATGCGCAGATTCAGCCGTTGACCGTTGTCACAAACGCTGTGAATATTGCAATGGAGTTGACAGGTGTTCAGGGCATTACGCTCACCTTAACCGGGGGTCTGTTGTTGCCCGACTTCTTTGCGCTGGTTGGCCCCCTTGCGGAACAGAGCCTCAATCAGATGTATGTGGCGAAAGCGTTTATTGGCGTCACCGGGTTGAGTACTGAATATGGACTGACCGGACCAAACCAGCTTGAGGCGCTCACTCACCGGCTCACTATGCAGCGTGCGCAACGGACTATCGCGCTGGTCGATCATACAAAGCTGGGACGAGTGGCGCTCCATGCCATTGCTCCTATCTCCTCTTTACACACACTCATCACCGATCATGAGGCTTCTCCTACAATGATTTCAGGGCTGAAAGAGCTTGGTATCGAGGTCTGCCTCGGATAACCTCTGCCAGGCAGTATTTGTTCTCCGCCAATCTGTGATGAAATGCTGAGGAGAGCATATTTCTCCAATTATGCTACACTTTTCACTCTTCAATGCACGTTTTCCCTGTTCTAAATAGGGCGTTTTGCCTATTTGCGTGTTCGTGCAAAATAAATGCTCATATGGGCGTTGACTTTGAACGTTTCGCGCATTATACTTAAAGGAGGGAATAAAAAAGAAATATTCTATTGGTAGAGAAGGGATTGGTGCTATGAAAGTTCTTGTTACTGGGGGAGCCGGCTATATTGGATCTCACATGGTACGTGAGCTAACAGACCGGAACCATGAAGTTGTTGTACTGGATACGCTGGA
>JAICIM010000207.1 GCA_025928885.1 Ktedonobacteraceae bacterium
ATCGACGCCGCGCGTAATATCGTAGAGCAGAAAAACCTGCGCCTGCGTCAAGAGCCAGCGCCCGATCAACACTTTCTGCTGGTTGCCTCCGCTGAGCAGTCCGACCGGCTGGTCACTATCGGGCGTGCGAATCGCCAGAGCATCGATCATGCTGCGAATGAGATCCTCTTCCTGGCGACGACGAATAAAGCCGCTCCGCGCAAGGCGTCCCAGGATGGGCAGCGTGAGATTTTGACGCACTGGCAAGGGGAGCAACAGACCTTCCGTTTTGCGATCTTCTGGAATGAACGCGATCCCATGCCGAATAGCTTCGCGCGGGTTGCCAATGCGCACCTCTTTGCCTTGCAGCGAGATCGTGCCGCCGTGCGCCGTATGGATGCCAAACAGGGTCTGCAACAGGTCGCGCTGTCCCTGCCCGGCCAACCCACCAATGCCCAGCACCTCGCCCTTATGGACCGCCAGCGCAATATCATGGAGATTCGCGCCGCTGAGGTCGCGCACCTCCAACATCGGTACGCGTTCCTGCAACGGCATAGGATCGGGATAGAGCATCTCCAATTTACGCCCGGTCATGCGCTCAACGGCCTCCTGCTCGCTCAAAGCGGTTGCCTCATAGGTGCCTGCGTTCTCGCCGTTGCGAAAGATCGTGATGCGGTTGGCGATATCCTTAATCTCGTTCCAGCGATGCGAGGTAAAGACGATGCACGCGCCCTCATCGCGCAACTTGCGCACCAGCGCAAACAGCCAGGCCACCTCCTGCTCTGCTAGCGCGGAAGTTGGCTCATCCATAAAGAGGATCTGGGGATGGCGCGAAACGGCCTTGATGATCTCGACCATCTGACGCTGCGCCAGCGAGAGATTGGCGATCAATTCCAGCGGCTCAATGCCTGTCACGCCATATTCTTGCAAGAGATCACGCACAGCCGCCGCCGTTGCGCCCCGATTGATCAGACCGGCGCTGCGCACCTCGCGGCCCATCAACAGGTTTTCGGCCACCGTCATCGCCGGAAACAGCGTCAACTCCTGAAAGATCGTGCCAATACCCAGACGCAGCGCGGCCTGGGGACTCTCCAACAAGACCTCCTGGCCCTGCACACAAATCTTTCCCTCGTCCGGTCGCAACAGGCCACTGAGGATCTTGATCAACGTGCTTTTGCCAGCCCCATTTTCACCCACCAGTGCATGCACCTCGCCGGACTCCGCAGCAAACGAAGCCCGGCGCAGCGCCTGCACACCGCCGAATGACCGGGAGATTTCAATACCTTCAATAGTCGCCACAGCCTGCACTCCTGCTCATACTAGAAAAGAAGAAGAGATCAGGGTAGCTTCACCGTCAGCGTCCCCGGACAGGGCTTCCCTTGCGTCGCCATCTCCACACAAACGGAGACGGTGGCATTGGGGCCGCTATCAGTAAAATCGGCGAAGAAGCTGCTCGACTGATCTTTAAAGGTCGTCTCGCCCTCCTTGACGGTATCAGTGGTGACATAGGGGAAGGGGATCGTCACATCAGCTTTGGCGTGCTTGCCCTGCAATACCTGCGCAGCCAGTTCCAGCGAGACCAGCACCAGGAAGGGGGGTTGTCCAATCGACATCGCCTTCAATCCCTGTGAGCGATATTGCAACATATACTGTCGAAAGCCGTTCTCTGCCTCGCCTGAGATCGCTTTTGGCAGCGGACGATGGGCCGCGAGAATTGCGCGAATCACTCCATCGGTTCCACCCTGACACCAGACGCCATCGATCTTTTCCAGCGAGGGCAACTGCGCAGCAGTGTTCCGCTCGGCCACATCCGAGGCCCACATACCGCTATAGCGAGCGATCACTTTGATACCTGGATTGGCCTTAAAAACGGCTTCTGCCCCGGCATTGCGCTGCTGATCCACGTCTGTTCCTGGCACACCTGTGACCATAATCACGTTGCCCTTCCCCTGCAAGTTATCCACCAGAAATTGCGCCAACTGCTGACCAAATTTATATTGATCGGTGTTGACCTTCAAGGCACAGGGGGCAGAGACGATATTATCGTAGGAGACAATCAGGATGCCAGCATTGCACGCCTGCTGAATGACCCCATTGAGGCCGGTGGGCGAGGCGGCATCGAGCACGATTGCATCGACGTGCGACGAAATAAGATTATCGATCTGTTGCGTCTGCTTGGTCACGTCGTTGCCGGAGTTATACACAGAACACTTGATCAGCTGACTATAGGGTGGCATCGCACAGGCACCCTTAAACTCGTTTTCCATCTCCACACGCCACGTATTGCCAATAAACGAGTTGCTCAGAGCAATGCTGTAGGGAGCACCATGCGCAGCTTTTTGCTGCTGGGACGAACCTGGACGCGATACGAGGAGCACAACAAGCGTGATGACAAGCAAGCCAATCACCACGACGGCGGAGACAATAATCAGTGTGAGACGGCGAGTGGGACGCATAAAAACCTCCCTGTCAGGCACGAAACTATGCAGGCCATTCTGCACGATGCGGCACTACAACACTGTTATTCAATTGTTCACACTGCTTTACGAGAAAAACTACAAGAAGCTTTACACAGGTAGTCTCATATCAATGACAATTAACTCGGCTGATATGAAAACATAATAACATCTTTTTCTTTCAACTGGCAAGCGGCGAGTTTTATGATATATTTTTGAACATCGAAGTTGTAGAGATCGAGAGCCACATTAAGAGCTGAGCTTAAAATTGCTATATTCATGCTTATCTATAGTACATAAGGGCATCTTAGTTTGAGTTATTCATGAGTCGTGCGTTAGATAAAAATAGGTAGAAAGCATTCATAACCTTCTTCAATTATGAGAGGAACTCTGGTATGTGGGAAGCATTGAACAACATAAATACACTTCTAGCGATCATTGGTTCTTGCATCACTATTAGTACTGCTGCCATTGCCATAGCTCGACGTAAAACTAAGACTCAAGGGCAGACTACGCAGACTCAAAACACCACTACAACTGGTCCCGCTATGTCCTCTACAGATATTTTGCATGGATTAGATTTCTGGGATAAAGCAACTGTCATAGGTGAAGGTATTGTTGAGGGGTTGTTCAGAGGATTTATAGCTTTAGGTATAACATTTCTCATTTTGTTTGCCAGTTTAGCCTCAATCTTAATCCTGAGTGCTCTTCTTCATGTTAATAATATGGATGAAACAACTGCCATGCAGATATTCTGGGTGGATACTCTTATTGCTGGCATCACAGGAGTAATAGTAGGATTAATGGTTGGCATAGTTGCCGGAGTAAACGAAACAAAAAAATGTGCTGAGCGAAGAAGACCTGCTAACCCTACTAATCCGTGGTCAAGCTCCTTCGGTGCTTGGGGCAAAAAAAATGTTGAAGAGAAAATTCCCAATGCTCCTTTACTAAAAGCCACTGGGAACACGTATGTAGACCGCTTATATGATGCTTTTCATAAACAAATAGAGCAGCACCTCAACCGATACATGGGGACATTGATTATTCATGCAGAAGATACTATGCATGGAGAGGTGATCCATATCGTCGATCAACGCAGTTGGACAATGTTTCCAGACCAAAGAACCACTCTATCTGGCACCAGGCAAGCTTATATCAAACCTCAAAAGATAGGTAATGCTTCCATTCACGCAGCAGTTTTTAAAGACTTATTGGCAGACCAGGGATATGTTGTCTGGAGCGATACGAAACAACCAGCATTAGTAGTTGTATCCCCAGGCGAAATAACTGCTATAGACTGGCGCTAAAAATTGTCTGTGAAGACCAGGGAGTGAGGCGATGCCATCACTCTTTGGTCTTCCTTCATTAATGACATATATAATAGACTTTTTCTCTCAACCTCGCCAGCATTCTTAGCTATACTCCTCACTAAGAAACTGCATAACAACCTCGTTAAAGCGGTCGCTACTCTCGATATAGGGACAGTGACCGCAATCCGCGAAAACCGTGATCTGTATTCGCGGCGCTGTAGCGGATTGAGCGTGCGCAACCGGGGGTACTTCAACCAAAACCATTGATTTCCTAGAGGCGTTTTACTCCTTTTTGTATTCTGATTCGTTAGTTCTATCTGAAAGAGGCGGTCCACCCATTTTCTGTAAAAATGCTCTCATAGCTTTTGATAGTGGTTGCTCAATACGAAATTTGCCGTAGAGCTTTCTAAAGATAGGCCAATAGGAAGTTAATATCCCTTTTCTTCGTAAAAATGGATGTATCCAGAGCCAAGATAATACAAGTTGGTGAGGCGCATTTGTATATTCTCTCCATCGAAAAACTATTACTCCTACCACAACTCTTTCATAGCTCCCCTGAGTTAATACAAATATGCGGTCTCTTCGGTTGTTATCTCCATAAGCCTCATATCCTGGGAAATCATAGTCAAATTCTCTTCTAAAATAATATGCTATGACTTCCACTGCGTTTCTTACAATGATACGATGATCGCTGCTTACAGGGTAAAGTGTTATTTCGTCTTTCTCTTTCCATTCGCTACGATCAACCTTAGTTAATTCGGGATATGCATAATGCTTTTTGCTAAGACGAACGTTTTCTTTAAAAACAGGTACAATAATATCAAGCCTGTTGTCAGGCACTTCATTTCTTCTCACAGTTACTTCCTACATCATACCAGCGCATTAAAATTCAATCGGCCCATTGATTGCTTCTCGTAAGGTGATACTTGCTTTTCCCACCTCATAAGAGAGCCTGTCAATATATTGCTGGACAGCATAAATTCTATCCATCATGCGAGCATTGCCGGATTTTCTTATCAAATCAAGAGAAGTGACAGCCATGTTGACCCCTTCTCTTATTTCTCCCCCATGCACCAGAACTAACGCTTTACTGGAAGTAAGGAGCAGATCACGCCGTTGTATTGACCATGTTTTTTTGAAGTTTTCTTCAGCGCGATCTAAATAGTCCATCCCTTCATTAAGTTGGCCGAGTAGTCCTAAACTCCTCCCATATTCTTCATAGACCGTCCCAGCGTTGTATTGTCCTTTTGTGATTTTGCCTTGTGAACTCTCTTCCAGTTCGAGCGCAATGTTTTCTGATTCTTTCATGGCCCGTTCAAAATCACTCAGCTTTTTTGCTTTAAAATAGGCTCTCCCTAGCAGTTGGATACCATTTCCTTTTGCTACAATTTCAGCATCAGGAGTTGTGTCTCTGGCGGCTTCGAGAAACATAATCGCATCTTTAATATTTCCCCCTCGTTGCAACATATCTCCCTGGTACGTAAGCGCAATATTGAGGAGGGTATGGTCATCAAGCATTCGTGCAATTTTTTCCATTTCTCCGTAATAATATCGCGCCAGGTTGGTTTCATTGGCTCGTGAAATCTGACTTTTCACAAATCCTGTGACATAGTTTGCCGAGGCAAGCCTACGCAGCATGGTTGTATCACTGGTATGCATATAGCTTGCCATGTCCATCATTAATTGGTCAGCAAGAATATTTGCTTCATGATATTTTGCTGCTCTGATTTGTTTCCAAATGTGGTTAATTGCTTTTTCTATGTCATCAGGGGGAATGGGAAGGAGTACCGATTGTGACAACCCTAATCGGGAAGGATTCACTCCTAGAGTGTCAGCAACCCGCTTTAAGTCATGGACATTGGTAATAATTGTTTCCCCGCTTAACCATCGCCGCAGGGTCCGAGCATCAACACTAAGTAAATCTGCTAGATCCTGCTGTTTTAATTGGCGGCTGGCAATATAGCTATGCAGTTCATTGCTCAGGGGAGTTGATTGCCACTTATTCGTTTTTTTCGCGGGCATCACATGACCTCATTCTTTTGTGTTTACTTGCTGCGCTAACGGCAACTTCTGTCCTTTCATTCCTGTCCGTCTTCATGCACACTATTATAGGTTGTCGTTGTCTTTTTGACAATGCGGGGAGTAAGACAACCACGTCTGGTGCAAAAGAAGTCATCTGCCCAGAGCTTCTTTTGTACTAGATTTGAAGAGGGGCATGTGAATCACTACGATGATTAGCATGGGGGCAGAACAGAAGTCACAAAACTTCGGGAGGAAATTCTACCTAATTCTGTGCATATATAGCAAGTAGAGGAGCATAAGAATGTCCAGAAGGCAAAAACACCGTTTTCACCCAAGCAGCACTAGAGAACAACCAACCACTATCCGGCGAGTAACGCTTTCTGTTGAAGATTTTTGTTTGTTAAAAAAATCTCTGGGACCGTTCAAAATATTATTAGCAGCAGTCCACCCTTCCACCAGAAACAGAGCGTTTGCAAAAGAAACTATTGACGAGTTGGAGCGCAAAATAGTTGCGATCATCAAAAATCCTGTGCAATGGATACAGGAGATGCCTATTGACTATAACGAGATGTTGATATTACAAACTTCTCTGTGGATTTACGGTCTACAATATCTTCCCTTTGCTCCTGCATGTGGGTTATTGCAGAAGAAGCTACAACCCATTAGCGATTCGTGCCAGCACAAAGCAAGGTATAACTAATATTTCTCCAGCTCTGTTCACCAAAAAGATATCCCTCTATGGATGGAGGGGTATCTTTTTTTGTAATGTGGACGCTAAAAATATCTTCTATTACAATAAATTATTAAAAATGGGATCGAAGCAAGAATTTTTCTTCATATATCGGATTAGTCATACAGGACTTTTGTACTTCAAATATAAGATTTTCTATTTCAGACACGTCTATCTAAGTAAAGCATTTGATTTCTCAGGTAGTAATCCGTCTTTTTTGTATAGAGTTATGCATGAGAGTGATCAGTACATAGGAAAGAGGAATATCTTGTTATTCCCTATTTTAAGCGTTATTTTTCTAGCTGTTAGCGCAGCAATAGGTCTTGTGAGCGCGGTCATACAGATAACAGACAAACGTCAAGGGTATGTATCCCAGTCTCCACAACAAAAAAGATTTGTGTGGAGTATGGGTATCAGCATATTTATCCTGGCAATATTATTTTCCCTTGTAGGAACTCCATCGATTTTCTCGGTGATTGCTTCATCCTCGCAAGCTTCTCCCAATACAGCATCAGCAACACTCACTCTGCCTCCCTCGGACTCTGCACCTAATCCAACGCCAACTCCCACACATGCTATCGATAGTTCCCAGAACGACTCATCTTCTCAGCCTACGAATGCTCCAACAACGGCAAATACCCCTTTTTCAAAGCCTATACCAACTTCACCCCCAACCCCATATTCGATGCCGTCTCCAACTCCGACCCCTACAACAATATCTCCGGTAAACGAGACATATGAAGCAGAGGCCGTTCCTCCAAATACACTAGGTGAACACGCATATATCGAGTCAGGTGCATGCTCTAAGTGTTCAGGGGGCTTGCTGGTTTTTAATATCGGAACTGCCCCAGGTCCAACATCTGGAACCTACTACTATAACGGCACGCTACAATTTAACACTGTCTCAGCACCTAAAGATGGCACATATTCCCTGACAATTTTCTACTGCGATTACTATCGTTCCAATACCGATGTATACATTAGCGTTAATGGCGATAATGCATTTAAGCTTCACTATCCAGCAGTAGGGAATTGTAGAAATACCGCTACACCGGTAGGTCAAATAACCTGCCAAGTTTATTTGCACCAGGGGAGTAATAATACAATACTGTTCTCTAACCCCAACGACTTCTCTTCTTATATCGACAAAATTGCTATAACATATCCATAAATTTCAAAAAGTTTGCAGTGAGCTATGGAGACATGAGGCTGTTTTTCTAGAAATATGCTTGCTAGCCGCCCTACAAAGAAGCACTCATGATAATAGTGATGATCTTGCTACGAGGTTTCAGGTGATTGGTTATGAGATGAAAGAGACACTCAGTTTATATAGCATAAAAAAATCCCATTGTACAGTGGACGGGAAAATGTTGTGGAGGGAAACGGCTTTGCCCGTCACGAGCGAAGATGTACCTTCGCTCGTGACGAATTGGCATTATGAAATCAATTCCTGTTGTTCTATCTGCTGCCCCTCGCTCTGCTTCTGTTGCAGGGGAGCATGACCAACCGTGCGGGCCAGCAGCACAATGCCCACGCTGAGCAGGACGGCCAATCCCAGAGCGCCACGCAGCGTGATAATCTCGGCGACATGTCCAATCAACGGCGGGCCAATGAGAGAACCGCTATAGGCTACTGTCGCCACTGCAGCCAGGGCCACCGCAGGCGACATTCCGGGCATGCGACCAGCAGCACTAAACGCCAGAGGAGCAACACACGCCAGGCCAACACCAACAAAGCAGAATCCTACAATAGCAACAACTGGATGTGGGATCAGCAGCGCCAAACATAAGCCCAATATGGAAACGGCGCCGCTGAGCTGGACCTGCCGGACGGGACCGAGGAGTTGCGTTAAACGATCACCAGTCAAACGCGCAATCGTCATCGCCAGCGAGTAGAAGGCAAAGCCAGCCGCCGCAATCCCGGTGGTGGTCCCCAGCGTACTATGCAGATAGACGCCGCTCCAATCGGTGATTGCGCCCTCGCTCATAAACGCACAGAAGGCAATGAAGCCCAGGCCCAGCAAGGCTTTGGTTGGACGCGCAAAGATCGGCGTTTGCTTGTTTGACTCCGGGGCAATCGGCAACAACCAACGACTGGCGATCAGGACGCCTGCAGCCAGGATTACCGCCACAGCGAGAAAATGTGGCAGGGGAGCGATATTCAAGCTCGCCATGATACCACCAATCGACGCCCCGACAATACTCCCGGTACTCCACAATCCATGAAACGAGGACATGATCGGGCGGCCATAGGCTTCCTCTACAGCGGAACCCTGCGCGTTCATCGCCACATCTAACATGCTTGTTCCAGCGCCAAAGAGCACCAGCGCTAACCCAAGCAGCAACGGATTGGGAGCCAGCGCTGGCAGCACAAGCGAGGCGCTGAAGAAGAGTCCACCAATCATGGTCGTCAAACGGCTTCCCAGACGAGCAATCAAAAAACCGGTGAGTGGGAAAGCCGCTATCGCTCCCACCGCTGCTCCCCACAATGCAAAGCCCAACGTGCCTGTATCCAGGCGCAATTGTTGCTGAATCGTGGGAATACGTGCGGCCCAACTTGACATCAGCGTGCCATGAAACAGAAATATGAGCGAGATAGCGATACGCGCCGCTTTTAACGAATTCTGCTTTGAGGACAAAATAAGGCTCCCTTGCTTTGAATAGAAAGACGCATGTGTGTGATATGCTGATAAGTAATACACTTTTGCAAGTGTACACTTAAAACCGCGCAATTTCAAGGGGAAATATGCACAGACCACAGCACATTCCGGCATGTTTACGCAATTCCATGCAGAAATCGGCAAACAGAGATCTATTCTGAAAGCGGGATCAGGAAAGCGCCTGCTCAAGATCCGCGATGATGTCGGCAGGGTCTTCAATGCCAGCAGAGAGCCGCACTAACCCCTTCTCTACTCCCAACGTTTGCAATACCTCATCGGACAGGCCGTAATGGCTTGTAGCGCAAGGATAGGTCAGCGTGGTGGTCACGTCACCGAGGCTGGGGGCAAAGACGATCAATTTGAGCCTCTCAACCAGCCGTTGCACCGCCTCCATGCCACCATCCAGAGTAAAAGAGAGCATGCCACCATAGCCGTCGGGGTAGAGCTGATTGGCGAAACCATAGTGTGGATGCGTGGCTAATCCTGGGAAATAAACCGTCTCTACGGCGGGATGTTGCGCGAGATAGTCGGCGATGACCTGAGCATTTTGGCTGTGCGCCGCCATACGCAACGGCAACGTCGGCAAGCCCAGCAGCGTTAACCATGCATCCATCGCGCTCTGACAACCACCAAGTTGCGCAATCTTCTGACGGACAGCCGTTATGAGCGTATGCTCCCCGGTCGCCACGCCGCCAACCGCCGCACTATGGCCGCCGAGATATTTGGCGATAGAGTGCCAGGAGATCGCCGCACCATGTTCCAGAGGGCGGATCAGCGCGGGAGAGGCAAACGTGGCATCGACAATCACCGGCACAGCATAGCGCTGCCCCAACGTGCAGAGCGCGGGCAAATCGCAGATGCGCATGGTCGGGTTGGTGATGGCCTCAACGAAGAACGCCTTCGCCCCCTGCCGCAGCACATAACCCACCTCGTCGAGATCGCAGGCATCCACCAGTCGCGTCTGAATGCCGAGGCGTGGCAACTCCTCCGTCAAAAACGCATACGTGCCACCATATATGTGTCGATCTGCAACAAAGTAGTCGCCCGCACCGGCCAGCGTGAAGGCAATAGCCGTCAGGATCGCCGTACCAGAGGC
>JAICIM010000034.1 GCA_025928885.1 Ktedonobacteraceae bacterium
ACAGGATATGGAGCTACAGCCCAAGCAATTTGATCTGCTGACCTATCTGGTGCGCAATCGCGGCACGGTCCTCACTCGCGATCAGCTGCTCCATAACGTCTGGGGTTACGATTACGCTGGTGATACCCGTACCGTCGATGTGCATGTCCGCTGGTTGCGCGAAAGGCTGGAAGAAGATCCAGCCAACCCCAAACTGATCCAGACCGTACGCGGCGTCGGCTACGTCTTCCGCTGGGATAAAGCATCTTGATATTATATGATATGCAATTCACCTCACTTTTTCCCGTAAGGACACCACCAGGGTTTCAAACTGACCTATGGCCTCTCCTTCTCTCCTGGAGCGTGAACGGTGCTGCGTTCGCCAAATGAGAGTTCGCTCATTCCTGCGGGCCAGAGAATGCCGTCGATGATGTGAATAATCCCGTTCTCCGCTTCGATATCGGCCTGCACAACCCGCACGCCGTTGATCTGAATCGGATTTCCTGGCCGCGCCTGCAACGTGTAGCCCTCCGCTTCGGTTGGCAACTGAAGCACCTGATCGGAGGCTGCTACATCTTCTGCTATGGCCTCTTTCTTTAATTCAGCACTGCTCAGCTTGAGCGGCACAATATGATAGCGCATAAGCAGGTTGAGCTTATCAATATTGGTCATTAGATCGAAGCCTGTGCGCTGCTGTAACGTATCGAATGTGAGATCATGGGGCGCAAAAAGCGTCAGCGGACGGTTTCCTTGTAGCGTATATTCCAGACCTGCCGTATTGAGCAGCATCGCTAAATTGTTAAATGTGTAGGGCGAGGTCAGCCCCTGCAAAACTTGCTCTATTTTAGACATACCATGTTTCCTCACGCAAAATGCATTATGAAATCTTTCCCGGATTTGGCCGTAAAAAATCATCATGCTCATCATTCTCAGTGGTGGCACGAATAAGTGAAGCCGGATGTAACATGGCAATCTGTCTTGTTGTTTTTCGACCGGCCAATCGTGAAGAGGTGGTCTATAAAGGCTATAGAGAGCGTCCTACTCTTGCGCAAATTCTATTCTATCGTTTATAAAAAGAATAATGCATGTTTCATGCTCAGTGTCTATCAGCGGTGAGCCTTGAACATGTCTCCCTTCGCCACGAGGTTTTCAAGAATGCACTCATCATTATTTTCTGAGTATCAGTCCATTGCACAGTTTGCCAGAGGGGCAGCAACTGAACTGGTGCTTGCTCAATCCATGCATACACCTGATGATCAGGTTATATTTAAAATATTTAATGCGATTAATCTTCAGCATACGCATGAGCAGGAACGCTTTCAACAGGAGGTGTATACGCTCAAGCAATTGCATCATCCCTATATTTTGCCGCTCTTGCATGCTGAAATTGTGCAGGGGCGTCCCATGCTTGCCTGCAAGTATATGTCGCATGGATCGCTGCGCACCCGCCTCTCTTCCGCCTCTCCCGGACGTATCCCTTTAAACGAAGCCTTGCCGATCATTGTGCAGATCGGGCAGGCGCTTTCGTATGCGCATGCCTGGGAGGTACTGCATAGCGCCATCAAGCCCGAAAATATCCTGTTTGATGCGAACGGCCATGCCCTGCTTGCAGACTTCCCCATACCAACCCTGCTCACCTATATCGCCTCTTCTCAGACGCCCTATACGGCACCAGAGCAGCATTTCGGCCAGCGTAGCAAGGAGAGCGATCAATACGCGCTTGGTTGCCTTGCCTACGAAATCTTGACGGGACAGGTCCCTGATGGCGATGCACCCGTTCCGTTGACACAGCTTGTTCCTGGCATTCCACACCATCTTGATGCTGCGCTACTCAAGGCGCTGGCGACAGATCCAGTGCAGCGTCATGCCAGTGTGAGCGCCTTTATCGAGGCGTTGACCGCTTTATCGCTCAAGGTGTCTGCGCTCCCTCCAATAGAGATGACCAGCGAACCAGAGCTTGAGCAGCAATTAACCACGCCGATGGATGTCACTCCGTCAGGTGCGAATCTGCCTGCTGAAACAGCTTTCTATGCGATCGATGCAGCGCCGACCAGCGCGATGCATGCAACCATGAATAGCAATGCTCCGTTGCCGGGAGCCGCAACGATGGCCTCTGCTCAATGGAATATGCCCGCCGAGCCTGTCTATGCCGGCGCGATGGCCGCGAACGATGGACAGTCCTGGCAATCATTGCCACCCGATGCCTATTCCGCGCAATGGCGGCAGGAGGCGAGTATGCCGCCACCGCCCGTGCAAAAGAGGAAGGTGAGTCGGTTGGGATGGGTAATTATTGCGCTGGTCTGTGTGGCGGTGCTGACTGCCGGAACCGTGCCTATGTTGCTTCCTCTTGCGAACAACCAGTCAAAAGTGGAACAGCAAAAGACCGCGACACCGATTCTGCAAAATAGCGCTGCCACCGAGACGCCTGAAGCTGCCACCCCGACCGCAACGGTCGAGACAACGCCAACAGAAGATCCAGCTGCTCAAGATACTCCCGTTGCGCAGGTCCAGGCCACAACGCCCACACCTGTTGTCACGCCAACGCCAGAACCAACAGCGACGCCAACGCCAAAGCCGACCGCAACGCCGACGCCAGAACCCACGGCGACCCCAACACCATCGCCAACGCCGAAAGCTACCTGTTGCTGGCTCTTCTGCAAGCCATGTAAATGAGGGAAGATGATTGGAGCGAGATGTGCGAATTGTCCAGGTGTAATAAATCATGCCTGGACAATTCGTTTTATTCTGATATAGCTACTATCTTCTCTACCGCCTCTTTTAGCTGATGATACACGTTATCGAGATGATCGGGCATCACTTTGATATCGGCGATGACGGGCATGAAGTTGGTGTCGCCATTCCAGCGGGGGACGATATGAAAGTGGATGTGTTCGGCGAAGCCCGCACCAGCAACCTTGCCCTGATTAAAGCCCATGTTGAAGCCATCGGGATGCATCGCCTCGCCAATGGCCTTCAAGGCGATCTGTGCCTGCCCCATCATGTCGGCCAGCACGGCAGGGGCGAGCTTTTCCAGCGCACCGACGTGTTGATAGGGGGCGATCATCAGGTGTCCGTTGTTGTAGGGATAGAGATTGAGCATCATGAAACAATGCTCGCCGCGATGAATAATGTGGTAGATATCATCGCGCTGTTCGGCTGGTTGTGTACAAAAAATGCACCCCGGCGGCGGCGGCGTTTTCGGAGTGATAAACGCCATGCGCCAGGGCGCCCATAAGTTCTCCATACAAATCCTCTACGCAAGCCACATCAGTCTGTGCTGCGGCTCTCACTTGTGTTCTGGACGTGAGAGCGATTCAAGGCAAACCCACTGCTCCGCCCAGATGTGGATCTCATCTACCACCGGCTTCAAGGCGTGTCCCTTCTCCGTGAGCTGGTACTCGACGCGGACCGGGATTTGCGGATAGACGATGCGATTGACGATCCCCTCAGCTTCCAGTTCGCGCAGACGGTCGCTCAGAACGCGATCAGAGAGTCCTTCCACCAGCGCCGTTAATTCGCAGAAGCGCTTTGGCCCCCCCATCAGAGCAGAGATCAGCAGTCCCGTCCAGCGTTTACCCAGAATCTGGATTGCGTGTTCGTAGCGAGGACACATGTGAGTCATAGTATCGGCCTGTGCCAGAATTTCAGTTGTTTCGCTCGATTGAGTTGCCATAAGTTTTCCTGCCATTTCGGGTTCGCTGCACAACAAACCAGCGTAGAATACGACCACTACCAGATATTATGTGCCATCAAGTATACCATGTTTCTCTCTCTAAGGCAAGCAATGCTACCGACAAAAAGTAAGTATTTAGCTGTAATAGTAATTGTCACTTGATTCCTGTATAGCTCTACCTGTCCTTTCTATTCCATTATGATATTTTCACTTGCTGTCAATCTCTCAATTTGCTATACTCAATGCAGGAAGGGAGATCTATGACATCACTCTTGCGCGTTGCGCTCGATACGTATCTCAATAGCTTTCACCTCTCGCTCAGCTTCTCAGCTGAAGAGGGCAGGACGACCGTGTTGTTGGGAGAGAGCGGGGCTGGGAAGAGTACAGTGTTGCGCTTGTTAGCCGGGCTGCAACATCCACAGCAGGGGCATATCTCTCTCGATAACATCATCTATTTCGATAGTGAGCAAAAGATCACGGTTCCGCCCCAGGAGCGGCCCTTTGGCTATGTCTTTCAAGATTACGTCCTCTTTCCCCATCTCAGCGTCTTTGAGAACGTCGCCTTTGGCCTGCGTGCGCAACGTCTCCCCGGTCGCCTTATCCATTCGCGTGTGGGCGAGGCGCTGGAGCGGGTGCATCTCGTTGGCTACGATTCGCGCAAACCGGCCCAGCTTTCGGGCGGTCAGCAGCAGCGCGTAGCAGTTGCCCGTGCGCTGGCTCTGCAACCACAACTCCTGCTGCTCGACGAGCCGCTGTCGGCGCTTGATGTGCAGACGCGGCGCGAGGTGCGCCAGGAGCTACAGCATATTCTGGCCGAACTGCATATGACGACGATCCTGGTGACGCATCAGTATCTGGAGGCGCTACTTTTTGGCAACTCGATCCTGGTGCTCGATGATGGCCGCATCATTCAGCAGGGGGATCAGCGCGATCTACTGGAGTATCCGCGCTCTTCCTATGTTGCTGAGCTGATCGGAGTGAATTTCTTTCGTGGCCGCATCATGCGCTACGAGGCCGATGGCACCTGTGTGGTTGCTTTACAGAACAGCGATGATCGGTCCTTTGAGATCTTCGCCGCGCTGTCTGAGCAGGGACAGGAAGCAGTACCAGATATCGGCAAGGAGACGTATGTGGTGGTACATCCACATAGCATCACCCTGTATCAATCGCCCCCAGATGCTTCGGCCCGCAATCTGTTTCCCGGCACCATTACTCAGGTCTTGCGCCTGCGTTCGGGTGGACCGCAGAGCCGCGAAGGCTATGTTCGCGTCAGTATTGCGCTGGATGGGCTGCCAGACGAGTTCCCACCGCTCACCGCCGAGATCACCGAAGCCTCCGCCACCCGCTTGAGATTACAACAGCAACAGCGGGTCTATGCGGCGTTTAAGGCGACCGAGGCCAGCGCTTATATCTGACACAGAAGCAAGCAACCTTTTCGGTCTATATGTATCCTATAAATATAGAGAACATGCTCGATGAGACCGTACTATTTTCCGCCCGGATTTGAAACGTTATTCGTGGACGGTCTCGCTCTCCCACGAGCACGTCCCGGGAATAGCAGCGTGCAGCGCCGTTGCCAGACCATCCAGGTCGGTCACGTCGTCGCGATAGACGGCCCAGGCTTTGGCTTTCTGGCCCGGCTCGGTCACTTTACGATAGGCGATGACGCTGATACGCTTCCCGTTTGGGAAAAACTCTTCTTTGACGCGCGTCAGATCTTCCCAGCGCACCTCGATAACTGCTCCTCTGCGATCGCGCTTGACCAGCGCCTCTGGCTCCAACGTAATTACAAATGGTACGGGAGCGATGATGCGAAGATAGTAAATAAAGCCGAGAATAAAAAGCAGCGCGGCGATGGTGCTGCCGATCGCCGTGGCGACCGCGCCCTGCTGGATCTGGTGGAGCGTGATCCACAGCACAATGCCAACGGTGCAGACCAGCCCTAAAATAGTGACACTCAATTTGAAGCGGCTCAATCCTGGCCCGATAAACTCCTGACTATGCGCCGCTGGCGAAGTTGCCATGTGAAAAACTTCCTACCTCTCTCTGTATATATTGCGTTCGTTCAAACGTGATTCTCTTATGCTGTATTGTAGCAACAGGGAGAAGACCGTGCAACCGGGAGAATCTGGGATTGACATCCTGGCGTGATCTTAACAAAAAAGACTCAAGCCGAGAACTTCTGGGACTGGTGTCCTGGCGTACTTTGCGTTACATCTTCTGTATGATATACTGAACCCGTTGTCTCAGGTTGTCCCAGTATTTGTACGGCTCGATCAACTTCGTCCTGTTAGTGCGAATGTCAGGCGATCCTGCAAGGGATGGAACGATGGCTGGTGAGAACATTCTCATCATTCATTTGTAAATCTCAAAACGGATTGAAAGAGAAAGAAAACCAGGAAAGGAAGAGCGTATCATGTTTCGACCGCATCCTTCTGGATCAGTAGCTGGGACTCCCAATTCCGGGCCGCAGAGCGTTCAACACGTGCCACAACAGGGTTCACAGCGCATCACCGGGAAACTGCTGGCAACCCAGGGCTATGTCGTCGGCATTGAAGTGAGCGGCAGCGGCGCTCGCCAATCGGTGGCGCTGGCTAATTTAGATGGAGAGATCCTCTATCGCGTGCGTCGCCCCCTGGACTACGTTCCCGATAGCGAAACGGTGTTGCAACTGCTGGATGAGATGCTGGCGGACGTGACCGGCCATGAACGATTACAGGATGGCCGTATCTTACGGGTCGGCGTGGCCGTTGGCGGGCTGGTGGATTCAACTCGCGGCGTCGTTCGCACTCTGTACCATGCTCACGGCTGGGACAACTTTCCCTTACAGGACTATTTTGCTGAGCGGCTTGATGTACCTTGTATAATTGATAACAATGCAAATGCTGCGGCGCTGGCAGAAGTGCAGCGCGGAGCCGGGAGCGGCGAACGCGTGGTGCTGTACGTTGGGCTGGGACGTGGCATTGGTGGCGCACTGGTGGTCAATGGCAAGGTTTATCATGGCGAGACCTGTACCGCTGGCGAGATCGGCCACATGCTGGTACGAGACAATGGCCTGGCCTGCTCCTGTGGTCAGCATGGGCATCTCGAATCGGTCGCATCGGCCCGCGCCATTGCTGGTCGTATGATTGGCCTCTCGGTCGAGTATCCCGAAACGGTGGAAGCGCTACAACGACTGACCGATGGACGAACGGAGCGCCTTACTGCTGATCAGGTATTCCGACTTGCGGCCAGCGGCGATAAGATCGCGCAGCATATTGTTGATGAGGTTCATTCTTATCTGGGAATTGCGCTTGCCAACATCGTTCATGTAGTGAACCCCGGCATGATTATCCTGGGGGGATCTGTTGCCAAAGCCGGCAATCTGCTCGTTCAGCCTTTGCAGGAACGACTCCAGCACCTGTGTTTGCCGGCAGCTGTCCAATCGTTGCGCGTGGTTCAGGGAAGCCTGGGGTCGGAAGCAAATATCCTGGGCGCGGTAACTCTGGCTTTACAGGATGTATAACTGCTCAGGACTCTTCGTGTGCTGGCGAGGAGGCACCTGCGCCCTTTTATAGTGGCCCCGAGAATCTCAGCGTGCCGATGGGGATCTGTACCCCAATATGGATGCAGGATGAATATGGATGAATAATCTTGAGAGGCATATGGTGGAAACAGGCCGGGTCATTCAGCGGCGCTACCAGCTGCAACGCCTGGTGAAGCAGGGACAGATTTGCGCTGTATATCAAGGCTTTGACCAGGTGTTACAGCGCCCTGTAGCCGTCAAAGTCGCTGCCGCCGAGCAGACGGCTACCTATCGAGCCGCCCTGCGCTTAACGTCCCAATTCGCTCACCCCAATATTATTGGCGTCTACGATCTTATTATCGAGCCTGATGCCTTCTATCTTGTACAGGAATATGTGGACGGCGACGATTTTAGTGCGCTGCTCCAGATGCAACTCACCCCGTATCAGGTAGCCGACTTCGGTGTGCAGGTGTGCCGCGCCCTCATGTATGCTGGTACGCCTTCGCGCAAGGTCTGCCACGGCGATCTCACTCCCGCTGCGGTGATTCGTGACCGCTCGGGGCTGGTGCGCCTCAACAACTTTGCTCTGCCCAGCGATACCAATTATTTTGCAACCTGGAATGTGGTTGGCAACGATGGCCGCTCCCTGGCCGATGCTCAGCTCCCCTGGGGCCAGTTGACCGAGGAGCGCCGCGCTGATGATGCGCGGGCCGTTGGCCTCCTGCTCTATCAGACGCTCACCGCCCGTACGCCTGGTGCTACTGCGGTTGAGCCTCCCGCCGATGGTCGCCTGCGTTTTCAGCGCAACATTCCCCCGGAATTATGCAATATCGTTGCTCGTGCTATAGTACGTCAGCATCCTCAATATATTACCACTGCTGATGCACTCTATGCTGAATTAAAGCTACTGGCCGAGACACTGGAGCCGCCAATCGTGGTAACCACTGGCATGGTTGGTATGGATGATTTCGCAGCACACTCTCAGCCGCTAATGGGCGGTCAGATGGCCGGCGTTGCCGTGCGTGAGACGGGAGCCGCCGCGCCCTTTACCGAAGGGAATGCAGCCTTCACAGGCATGGAGTCGGCCCTGTCGCCTTCTTCAGCAACGATGGCCGATCTCCCCGCAAAACTGGCAACGGCACGGCAGGCGGCGTATGCTCAGGTGGCCCCGGCGGGTCAGGAGCGCAAGTTTAATTGGCCCGTCTTGATCGGTCTTGGCCTGGGGCTGTTCGTGTTCTTCTTTATCGTTGGTTTTTTCCTGTCGCGTGCCGTTTTCCATTAATCGAGGGAGGTAAATAAATACTGCTCGATCATAACGAGATGATCGCTTGCTGGCTGTGCAGCATTTATACCCCTGCGACTGGTTCTTGCATACCTGTAGTGATATAAGCATGAACCAGATGTTCGCTGTTCCAGGCAAACCCGACGTTGGCGTGGCGGTCAACCAGGATCAGACCGCCGGTTCCGCTGGCTTTGGCTCCCAGCAGAGCGATGGTTGCTTCAGCGGCGTCGTGTGCTGTTGCTCCTCGCGCCACCGCGTCTGCCGCACGCTTTGCAATCATCAGGCGCACGAAGTCCTCTCCATAGCCCGTACACGAGATAGCCGCGTTATCATCGGCGTAGAAGCCGCAGCCCACGAGCGGCGAGTCTCCCACGCGCCCCGGATATTTATTGTGAATGCCACCCGTTGAGGTCGCAGCCGCCAGCCTGCCCTGCTCATCGATCGCCACCGCGCCAACGGTGCCGTGCTTCTTCTCCGGTGGCTCCTGCAAGTTCTGTTCGCGCCTCTCTCTCGGTATGCGTGCTGCCAATCTGCCGATCTCGCGCCGATGGTAGCGCGGCTCCTGATCGTCGATGCCCTGTTCGGCCCGCACCTTTAACCAGTTCTGATACTGGCGCTCCGTCAACAGGTCTTTAAAGGTGCAGAAAGGGATATCGTGCTGGCGGGCAAATTCTCGCGCACCTCGTCCGTTCAGGAGGACGTGTGGACTCTCCAACACTTTGCGGGCCAGGCTGATTGGATTTTTGATCAGCTCCACTCCGGCCACAGCTCCGACCTGCAAGCTATGTCCCTCCATAATGCCTGCGTCCATCTCGATATTGCCTTCGGCTGTCAGGCAGGAGCCGACCCCAGCATTGTACAGGGGATTATCTTCCAGGGCGCGTACAGCAGCTTCGACCGCATCGAGGGCTGTTCCACCCTGCGTTAAAATCTGCCACCCGACCAGTGCAGCCTCTTTACAGCCTTCCCGGGTGGGTGCAATACGTTCAGGGGTCAGCGTTCCCGCGCCCCCATGAACAATGATCGTGACAGGCATAAATATGACGCCTCCTCCAGTTGATGTACACGCATTGTACCACTCTGACTTCGTAGCCGCGCGACTGTATCGCGCATGGTTCACCATCCTCAATAGAGCCACCATGCGCGATAAAGTCGCGCGGCTACGCAGCTTTTTCAAGTGTGAGTTATTCAGGGAAGCTTTTTCAAGTGTGAGTTATTCAGGCGATGAAGCGGTGTATTTGTAACTCTCAAGTTGTATCATGCGTTGAATTCATGTGAGATAGGTGCTGTGCTAGCCTGCTCTACGTTCTGCGATGTTTGCATATACAAGGTAATGCTTCTTGTGGCGGGTTTTGCTCCGCGCCTTCATTATCCTTTCATACACGTCCAGTATTCTTACGTGGAAGGGTCTCGGATTATGTCCATTTCGGTTGTAGTATTCGTAAGGCATCAATAAGGGGCGTCAATTGAACAAACGTACGGTGACTATTGGTCCTGTCTTTCTGGTCATCTCCGCCAGCATTGTACAGGCGCTACAAGCAAGCCAGAAAGACTATCCACACCTGCCTGATGCGACCCAGCTAGAGGTCGATATGAATCTACTCAACGATCAGAGTGGTGTTCCTGCGGTGGTTGCTGACAATGAGCAAAATACTCATAAACTGTTTTTATATACGCCGTCGTATTCTCTAGAGCTAGATGAAATAGATGAGACGAAAAATGGATATCGTATTAAGCGGATCGAGCCGGTTAATGTACAGATGTATGATCGTTTAGCGCAGGGATCGCTCTCACTCTCTGCCACCAGCTGGCATCTCTGTACACAGGAGAAAGAAATCCTCGCCAGTCAGAGCAGTCACTGGCAGGAGGTTGAAAAAGAGTGGCAATTGTTGCAAGTGCAGATCGAGCAGATGCGCAAACTGGCTCAGCCTGTGCTGACCCATCCGCTCTTGCCGTCGCACCATGAACAGTATCTTGATCTTGCCGCATCCTTGATCGAGCTAACGCAGACGCTAAAACATGAAGAGAATGATATACTTCTCTCCGCTCAGCGGGAGGCGGTAGTGCTCTTGCGCGAGGGGAAAGCACCCAATCCTTATTTGCTGACGGCGCTGGTGGATCGCCATTATCAGCCCTACGAGGCGGCGACCGTGCCTCCGCTGCTGGAAAAGCTGAGCAGTGAGCAGGAAGAGATCGTGCAGAAGGGGCTGTCGGTGCCTGATCTGCTTCTGGTTCATCTCGCTTCCCAGAGCGAAGAGGACAAAGCGCTTGCCGGGCTGATCCAGGTCTGTAGCACCAAAAAACAGCACGTCTTGCTGGCGGCAGCGACCACGCAGCGGCTTGAGGGTGTGCTGGGGCAGTTGCCAGCGCAGCTCTTGAGTCTGCGTTTGGACCAACAAGCGGATGAGCTATCTTCCGACAGTACGGGTCCTCGCCCGGCCAAAGCGTGGGCGAGGCAGATGAGGCGACAGATCCTCGAAAAAACTGAGGCGGCGCTCCCGCCGCTGAGCAGGCTGGTTGTCTCGAAGAAGACCATTGGTCAGTGGATAGAGCGTTTGCAGCGTCACGTTGTCACGTTAAGCGGCGAGGCGACGGAGCAACATATCCTGTTCCTGCGCCAGCGTATGAGCACGATCGAGCAGTTTATCAGCACACCGTTCCAGCCCGCGCTCTCGGAACTTGCGGCGACGGTTCAGCAGGTAGAAGAACATCTGACTCATCAGAAAAGCAGGCTGGAGAGCTTCAATGAGCGTCAGGCCGCCACCGATAAGTCGCGCCAGAAGCCAGCTCTCGGTCGCCTCTTTCAAAGCGTGGACCATCTCGCGCAAGGCTGGTTGAAGCGGCAGCAGGCGACGGTGGAGAGCTTACAGGCGGAGTATGATGCCAAAAAGCAAGCATATCAGCAGGCGCAGGAGGCGATGTTGCAAGCTGTGCGTGAAGACGCGGAATACGCCTGGTGTCAGCAGCGCATTCAGGAGATCGAGGCCGAATATGCCACAGCGCAGGCCGAAGCGACCAAAGCCATCACCATTTTGCAAGATACCTTACGCGAGCTTGTACCCGCACAGCCGCCGCTTGAGCCGATCAACGAGCTGACATTGCAGCACTATCTCAACTGGTACACCGTGACGAGAGCTATATTGGAGCAGCGTTACGAGCTTTTACAGGAGTGGCGCTCTCAGTTGTCAAAATATACGGAGATCGTCTATCCAGAACTGTTGCGCTACGCTGATGTTGTCAGCGGCACATACGCTGATATCGTAGCGACAAAAGCGCTGACACGGATTGAGTATGATCTGGTGATCGTTGAGGATGCGGGCGGGATGGTATTGCCTGATTTGCTACCATTGCTGGTGAGAGCCAGACGAGCTGTGCTGGTGGGCGATCCCAAACAGGCAACGCCCTTCGATCAGGAGACCATACAGACGCACCCCGACGCAGAAGAGACCACAACTCAGCTCACCCGCAGCGTTCTCGCCCAGCTCTGGTCCTCCTCGATCGATGCCGCGCATACCGTTCGCCCGATCGCTCCTGCGCAGGAGGAAGCCACACCTGTCGAGGAAGAGGAGGTAGAGAGCAATGCACCAGAGAAGGGCCATATCGATACCTCGCCATTGTCTGCCAAAGAAGGGAAAGAGCAAGGCGAGCCTGCACAGATAGAGGAAGAGGTGATATAGATGAGTGTCGCAAATTCGGTAGTTGTTCGATCATTTCCTGCTCCTGAACCGATCGTCGAGCAGGTGCTGGCGCTACCCGATTGGACCCCTGTGCGGCTCTTCGGCATATTGTTTCCACTCTGGGATGTCGATGTTGTCGGCGTTCGTGGTGAAGAGCAGCCCTACCCGTTTTTTGAAAAGATTATCGAGCGCGGCATCGCTCAGACTGGTCTCGTCTCCGGGGCAATGCTGGCCGATTTTTTAGGATTGGAGCCTGATCTGGTTGAGCGCGTGCTGGTTTCGTTGGAGGAGGCTGATCGTCTGGTGAGGATCGATGGACAGTTTCATCTGGCACCGCTGGCCGTCAAATCGGTGCAGGAGGGCAAAAAGTACGTCCCGACCAGAACGCATCTCAAGCTCTACTTTGAAGGCTTTTATTCCAAACCGCTGCCCAATATATATTACGACGGCGTACAGATCCTTTCAGAGCGGGAGGCCGAAGATTTTGTCTCTGAGCGGCGTGGCACGGATTGTCCCTTCTACCGCCTGTATAGCTTTCAGCGCTGGACCCCGCTGGCGATCAAAGAACTGACCTTGCGTGAGGATCGCACAGACTATCATGTCCCGGCAGACATGGAGCAGATCGCGCTACTCCGTGTCACTCCCGCGTACCTGCCGCTCTATATCGTCGAGGCCCGCAAGCATCTTGTCGAGAACACTCCCTATTATATGGTGTTCTCGGCGGCTCAGGATGGGCGCGACACCTTCCTCGAAAATCTGGTCAATTCTTACGCTGAAATTGCGCTGCCGCTTTCCGGTCAGGAGCCGCATGTCGTATTATCATACCCATCTTGTCGTGACGTAAGATTGAAAAATGACCTGCCGGGTGGGTAGAATTACTACTAAGTAGATGTGTTTCAGTCGCAATTTCAAAGGAGATAACGATGATTCGAGTTGCGATGCTCAGCTTCTGGCATGTTCACGCACGCGATTATTTGAAGCAGGCGTTGGAACATCCCGATACCGAGATCGTCGCGGTCTGGGATGAAAACCCTGAGCGGGGACGTGCGCAGGCGGCTTCTCTGGGAGTTCGCTTCTATGAAAAGCTCGACGAACTCCTCGCGCAACCCGATATCGATGCCGTGATTGTCGATACGCCCACCAATCTGCATCGCGATGTCATGGTTGCTGCGGCGCTGGCGGGCAAGCATATTTTCACCGAAAAAGTAATCGCGCCGACCCTGCACGAATGCAACGAAATCCTGTCCGCCATCGAGAAAACCGGCGTCAAGCTAACTGTTTCGCTGCCACGCCTCTATCACAACTATACTCTGGCGATCAAACAGGTGGTGGAGCAGAAGTTGTTGGGAGAACTGACGTTGGCGCGGGTACGGCTCTCGCACGATGGTGCTTTGCGCACGCCTGAAAAGCCCGATGGCTGGCTCCCGGCCCATTTCTTCAATCTGGAGCAGTGCGGCGGCGGTGCCTTGATCGATCTGGGCTGCCATCCGATGTATCTGGTCCGGCTCTTCCTGGGTCTGCCGGAGAGTGTCATAGCCCGCTATGGCTACGTCACGGGTCGCGAGGTTGAAGATAACGCCGTTGCCATTTTGCAGTATCCACAGGGTGCTCTCGGCATCGTAGAGGCCGGTTTTGTCAATCACTTCTCACCCTTCACCATCGAGCTTCATGGCACGGTAGGCAGCCTCTTTTATGGCACGCCCGAAAGCAGATTGTTGATCCGTAGTACGGTTCTGGGTGAAGAGGGGAGCCGCCAATGGAACGATCGGACTAACACAATTCCCGCCGACGAACCGATGGCTTTCAAACAATGGGTTGCTCATATTCAGCAGAGGACGACGGCCAGCGAGAATATTCAGATGGCGGTCGATCTCACGAAACTAATGGAGGCGGCGAACCGCTCGGTGCGCGAACAGGTGCCGGTGCAACTGGCAACGTTATCTGATTGAGACGACACTGTAGAGCAGCGAACCAGGGTGGAGAAAACGCTATGAGAGCGGCAAAAGATCTGAGCAGATCGCAGTACCTGGTGTCCCGACGCAACACCAACCCGTTTCTGTTCGAGCCAATGCAGGATGAACCGGACGCTTTGGATCGGTTGGACATCCAGTTCCGTTGGGGCCACTATGGTATCCAGTTGTTACGCTGTAATCTGACCTGCTTTGGCGAGGGACAGGTTGTTCCTTTTCACAAGCATCGCGATTACGAGTTCCACTTCATCCCACGCGGGAAGGGGACGGTCACCTTAGCGGAAGGGACATTCCCACTGCATCCAGGTATGTTCTATCTCACCGGGCCGGAGGTCATTCACCAGCAAGAGGCCGGTCCCGATGATGATATGTACGAGCTGTGTCTGCATATCGATATCCTTCAGCTTTGTCCGCCCGCACAGGATGATCAGGAGACGTATTGGGGAGAGCAATGGGAGGTGGCCGAGGCCGACGAGTGCATTCGCCAGCTCAATACCATGTCGTCTATCCCCACACTCGATCAGTACAACGCCATGCACTGGTTTTTGACGGCATATCAGGCATGGCAGGACCGCGAGTTTGGCGCGTTTACCACGATTCGTCAGTCGATCATTCAGATCCTGCTCCGCTCGACACGGGCGCATCACATCACACAGATTCAGCCCGCGCTTCCCGCCCGCGATATGACGGCGTATCGCTATCAACTTGCCACACAATATATTCGCGATAACTACGCTCGCCCACTCACCCTGGAAGAGGTGGCTGATAGCCTGCATATCAGCAGCCGTCAGCTCCAGCGCATCCTGGGTGAATACGCGAATGAGACCTTCAGCGGCTATCTGGAACGCTACCGTCTGGCTCAGGTCTGTATGTCCCTGACGCATTCCGAGCAGACTGTGGAGCAGCTTGCCGCCAATCATGGGTTCTCCAGTGGCAACTACCTGCACTACGTTTTCAAGAAGCGCTTGAGCATCACGCCTCTCCAATATCGCGATCAGCAGCGACGCGATACCTCGAACGAGGCGCTCAATGATAGCAAAGCCGAGCCATGCATACCTGATGGCGCACCGTATATGATCTTAGAATAAATTACTTGTTTTCGGTTTCTATACATTCAAAAAGGGAGAGTTGCATGACCATCAAAATCGGACTTATTGGTTGTGGAGGGATTGCGGAACCGCACCTGAACGGCTACCTCAAGGTTGAGGATGCCCGCGTCACTGCGGTCTGTGATGTGGTGGCGGAGAATGCGCAGAAGCGTGCGGAGCAGGCCGGTGGAGCGCAGATTTTTAGTGATATCGCGACGCTGCTGGCAGAGGGCGATGTCGATGCTGTAGACATCTGCTTGCCCCATCATCTACACAAGGATGCAATCGTTGCTGCTGCTAATGCCGGTAAGCACATCCTTTGTGAGAAGCCGCTCTGTCTAACGCTGGAAGAGGCGGCGGCGGTGAAGAAAGCGGTCTCGGAGAATGGGGTAACGCTGATGTGTGCGCATAACCAGTTGTTTATGCCACCGATCAAGCTTGCCAGAGAGTTGATTGAGCAGGGGACGTTCGGCAAAGTATACGAAATCCGTACCACCGATAGCTTTTATCACAACTTCAATCTCAGCACGATGGGATGGCGTGCGCATCGCCAGTTCATCGGTGGTGGCGAACTGATTGATACCGGTTATCATCCCTCGTATATGCTGCTGTACCTGGCCGGGAGCAGGCCGGTAGAAGTCACCGCGATGGTCAGCCAGCACCGCCTCAGCTTTATGGATGGTGAGGACTCGGCCCAGGTGCTGGTGCGCTTCGAGAATGGCGCGGTTGGCAACATCGTGACCAGTTGGGCCTATGAGCCAGCGGACACCACCGAGCGCTTTTCGGCGGTGGCTGAGAAGGGCTATCTCTCCAGCGATGGGCGCGACCTGCGCTATAAAGTGCGTGGACAAGATCCAGTGGTCATCAACACCGTCAAGCTCCCATCGGTGCATACGTTCGATGCCGAGATTGCGGACTTCGTTGCCTGCCTGCAAGAGGGACGCCGACCCGTCCACAACGAAGATGATGGCATCCACGTGCTTCAGGTCATTCTCGGCGCGTACAAATCGGCGGAAGAGAAGCGCACGGTGGCATTGGAGGAGATAGGGTTCTAAATCATAGCCTCATAGAACGCGCTTTATAAAAATGGCACCTGGCGGGTGCGTCGGTCTGGCGCACCCGCCAGGTGCCATCTCTGTCCCTCTCTCCCTCTATAAGACGTGCTTCCTCTATGTTACAGTTGAATGGGAGATTATTCTTGCAAGAAATGAACATCGTGAAACACGCTTAAAATATTTTTCAGGAGAGATGGAACAATGGGGGAAGACTCTTCTAGCGCGGTATCGAAGCAGAAGAAATTAGAAGAACTTCTCATACAGCTTGGTTCGGCTGCCGGGCATAAAGAGGTTGAGCCGACGATCGATCACGTCGAGACGCCTGCTGTAGAGCCTTCTGCCCCTGTTCCTGCCTCTAGCCCTCCAACGCAATTTGATTGGTCGAGCGATATCACGATGCTTTCGCAAAAGCGGGCGCAGATCAGAGATAGAATTGAGTCGAGGCTCTTCCCTCCATTATCCGTCGATGAAACCTTCTCCTCTCCCGATTTGTTAGATGATCTTGCAGAGATCGAACTGGAGCGCCAGCAAGCAGGCACGATCAGCACCATTTCAGTACCAGCATCTCCCGCGCCAGTTGAGGAGATAGCGCCATTGCCGGTCCCTCCTCAGAGTGACTCTCAGCGTCGCTTCTGGACAGGTAAAGGCCGGTATCTCATTGGTACCCTGGTCTGTTTGCTCTCGTTGGGAGGAGCGCAACTCTTCTGGCTATTTCAGCAGGCACACACGCCCCCTTCGACGCCAGCCTGGCAGGTAACGGTCACACCTCTCACCACCACTGCTACCGTGCAGCCAACGCCCACCGCAACGCCGCAAACGGCTACTCCCACACAACAGATCGTTGCAACCGCACAGCCTGCTAAAGAGCAGCCGAAAGAGGCTGTCCCGGTCGTATCTTCTTCGCCGCCTCTCTCCTTTGAAAGCGGCAAGGTCGATGGTTGGCAGACCACCGCCGGTGATGATGCAGTTGATACGGTGAAGAACGTCAAGACGAAAGAGGCAAAAGACGGAGACCATGCCCTGATGGTTTCGTTTGATTCCGATAGCGGCAATAATAGCCCGGACATCTATCCATGTCTTGCGACCAGCAACCTGCCAGCACCACTGAAGGCGCGACAGACCATCACGGCCTATGTGATGAAGCATAAAGGCTCCCAGGTGCAGGCCAGCCTCTACGCCATTGACAGTACGGGCAAGTGGTACAGGGCCAACGAGACGAAGGGCGGCACGACGCTGCTGCAAAACGACGATACCTGGTATTCCGTCACCTTCACCTTACCTGCAAGCTTCAAGGGTTCCGCCTCCCAGGTTGGCCTGGTCTTATTCGGCTACAATGCCGTTGTCTATATCGACGATCTAAGCTGGCACTCCTGATATCTTTTTTCCTCCAATAATACATTTTTCCTAACAAAATTTGTACCCTCATGTAAGGTGAGAGTCAAGCTCTATCTTTTGTAATATGTTGTCTCCTCACCATTTTGCACTATAACCAGCCGAGAATATAATGGTGTAATTAGTAGTCCAACTAACATAATGAAAGGACTCGGAAGCTATACATGAGTACAACTATGCAAGGCAAAATCTGTCTCGTCACTGGAGCCAATTCCGGTGTTGGCAAAGCAACTGCACTTGGTTTGGCCCATATGGGTGCGACGGTTATTATGGCCTGTCGCAATCAGACGAAGGGCGAGGAGGCACAGAAAGAGGTTCAGGCGCAAAGCGGCAATAGCGATGTGCATCTGCTGCTCGTAGACCTCTCATCACAACAATCTATTCGCGAGCTTGTAGCGCAATTTCAGCAGCAGTTTTCACAATTGCATGTGCTGATTAACAACGCGGGCGTATTTCCGTTGGGTCGTCGTAAGATGGTGGATGGGCTGGAAATGACCTTTGCCGTCAACTATCTGGCCCCGTTCTTGCTGACCAATCTCTTGCTCGATACGCTCAAAGCCAGCGCCCCGGCTCGTATCATCAACGTTAGCTCGGATTCCCATGAAGCAGGCTATATTAACATGAACGATCTACAGTCCGAAAATGGTTTTAGCTTCATGAGGGTCTATGGGCAATCCAAGCTGGCGCTTGTGTTGTTTACCTACGAACTTGCACGTCGCCTGGAGGGAGCAGGTGTCACGGCCAACGCGCTGCATCCCGGTTTTGTCGCCACGAATATTGCCCAGAATGATGTGGGACCATTCCTGCGTGTCATCGCCAAACTCATCTTTCTGTTCGGCATTAGCCCGGAGAAAGGCGCGGCAACATCGCTGTACCTCGCTTCATCGCCCGACGTTGCGAACGTGACCGGCAAGTACTTTGAGAAGAGCCAGCTCCACCCATCGGCGCGTATTACCTATGACGAGGTTCTCCAGCATCGCTTATGGGAGGAGAGCGTCAAACTGACACATTTATAACAGATTTTATTCGTGATCGAGCGATTTATCGCATAAACCCGACATTCATGTGAAATGATAGAAGGAGTAGATACGATGGATTTAGGTTTACAGGGAAAAGTAGCCCTGGTTATGGCGGCGAGTAAGGGGTTGGGACGTGCCAGCGCCTCGGCTCTGGCGCACGAAGGGGCTTCTGTGACGATTGGCGCACGCGAGGGCGAAAGATTAACACAGACGGCACAGGAGATCGGGAAAACCTGCGAGAGCCGCGTATTGCCCGTCCCCTGTGATGTGACGCAGCCCGAAGAGCTGGCAACCATCGTCGAAACAACGATGCAGGAGTTTGGACGGCTGGATATCCTCGTCAATAATGCTGGTGGACCTCCCTTTGGCTATTTTGACAACTTCGACGATGAGGCATGGCAGCAGGCGTTTGAGCTGAATCTGCTCAGTACGGTTCGTCTGATCCGTCTCGTGCTGCCTCATATGCGCCAGGCCGGGGGAGGCCGCATCATCAATATTGTGAGTACTTCGGTCAAACAACCAATTGATGGGTTACTGCTCTCTAATACCATTCGCCCTGGCGTGATCGGGTTGGCGAAGTCGCTCTCGTTTGAGCTGGCCCCCGATAACATTACGATTAACAACGTTTGCCCCGGTCGCATCCTGACTGATCGTTTGCTTCAGGGGACCAGCGTGCAGGAGAAGCTTGCTCAGGGCATGAGTGCGGAAGAGGCGCTCAGCGGGCAGGCGCAAGAAATTCCCCTGGGACGCCTCGGTAAGCCGGAAGAACTGGGGGCGCTGGTCGCTTTCCTGGCCTCATCTCAGGCCAGCTATATCACTGGCACGACCATTCCGGTCGATGGTGGCCTCGTGCGCTCCCTCCTATGATGAAGGTCGAGGAGAGAGTGTTCAAGAAAGACCAACAGTTTTGCGATAGCTTCCTGGTGTGATCAAGAAGCGCCGCTTAAACAGCTGAGTGAAGTGCGATTGATCAAAGAATCCAGTTTCCTGGGCCACATAGCCCACGCTATACCCTTGTGCGAGCAACCTTCTGGCATGAGCCAGGCGTAGTTGCGTCTGATAGGCATGGGGGGGCAGGCCGACAATCAGGCGGAAGACATGAGAGAGATGAAACGGACTCATGTTGACCACACGAGCCAGTTCTTGCAGGGATACCTCCTCAGTGTAGTGTCCTTGCAGATACTCTTTCGCCTGCTTGACTGCCGGGTGTTCCCAACCAAACCGAGGAAGTGCTTCAGCGTCTTCGGTATGGGAAAGTAGCAATGAAGCTAACAGGTGCAACAGTGTCTCCTCCTGCTGGAGACGAGAAGCTGGAGCCTGCGACCGGGCGGCAAGGCCATACACAGCCTGTCTCAAAGACGGATCAACGAAGTCATGGCTGGAAAAATGGGGCAAAGGTTGCTCCCTGTGGAGCATCTCGGAGGCAAACTGTTGTAGCCAGGCAGGGTCAAGAGAGAGACGATGATAGCTGGTGTCTTTGAGCTGGCAGGACCACGTTTCTCCAGGCTCGACTATACAAAAAGCCCCATTGATGAAAGAGCTATTGAAACGCATGTTTCGATACTGGAATGAGGCTGCCCCTGATTGTGCGCAGAACAGCGTATACTCCTGAGTCAGATGCCGACGAAAGGAAGTAGAGATGGTATCCACCTGGAGGAGTTCGAGCTGCTTGAGCTGCCAGGGTCGCCACACCATGATGTTGCCTTCGACTCGTTTAAGGGATTCTTCCACCGCTTTCCTGCTCCTTATCCGTTTGAATGCGTGAGCATGATATCTTCTTGCTCTGAGGGCTAGAGCGAATCTAGCTTTTGATAGCTTTAAGATAGCATACTGCTCTTCGCACCACCAGGACAGGACTCACTCTTTGCCTGTGATACAGCTCACCATTTGCCCATTGGCAGGCGTCTTTGTCAGGTTCGCTCTCCCCTCCTATGAGGAGGAGAGCCACTCGCGGTCGAGGATTGCGTACAGAAAGCGGTCCCACCAGCGCATCTTCATCCATTCCGTCTCGCGCAGGCTACCCTCGCACTTCATACCAATGCGGGCCATGACGCGAGCAGAAGCGATGTTTTCGGCAATACAGTAGGCGTAGATGCGATGCAGGCGCAGATCGTGAAAGCCAAAGGCCAGCAGCGCACGAGCCGCCTCTGTCGCATAGCCTTTGCCCCAGTAGGCCGGGTCCAGCTCGTAGCCAATCTCCGCCTCCCAGCTATTGAAGGAGTTGGTGCGAATGCCACAGTTCCCGATCAAGCGCTGCTCGTTTTGCAGGATGATGGCGAACTGGAATTTCTGGCGCGGCATCTCCTCGCGCCAGTTGATGAACATTTGTACAAACCTGCGTACATCTTCCGGCGTCCGGTGGTTCCAGGGCGTGAAGCGCAGGAAGAGCGGGCTGGTCTGGTAGCCATAGACTGCTCGCCAATCCTCCTCTTCCAACTCGCGAAGCAGGAGGCGTTGCGTCGTCAGAATCATAACAGTTACTCTATCCCAATATCCCAGGCCTGTTGTAAATCATCACGTGAATAACATTTGAATGCCATGAGAGTATGCGTTTTGGTGATGGCCGGTATCTGTTGCATGTGGCGGGTGACAACATCGGCCAGTTCCTCATAATTTGGGAAGCGCAGCACCGCCACCAGATCGTATTCGCCGGTCACAGAGTACACATCGGCCACACCCTCTATCTCCAACAGCCGTTGGGCAGTTTCGTTGACCTGCCCACGTTGCGCATTAATAAGTACGATTGCAGTTACCATTGGATGCTCCTTACGCTCTCTACAATCTTATCCTACTGGCATATGACAACATCTATCATCAATTATCGCATATTGAAGGGCGTCTTCCTATCCTCAGAGCAGAGGACTTCCACATTCAGTACAAAACTTTGCTCCTTTGACATTTGGAGTGGGAGTGCCACAGGAGGCGCACTTCTTTTTGAGCAAGCAAGAGGCTTTCGCGCGTGGGTGAGGTCAACCAATCAATTTCGTGAACCTGCGGTCCCGGAATTTTGGTGTTCATAACTACGCTTTCCCACAAAAAAGATTTTTCTATCACTTTGTGTATCTTATATTGATAATAATGAATTTACTCTAAAGCACATTATCATTATCATAACATCATTTGCCCAGATTTCTGTGATCTATCTCACAACATCATCTTTTTACGAGGTGATCTGGCTAGAAAACCTCTGATTTTGGTAATATACTGTAGCAAAAAGCTGCAAGGAGCAATAGTAGCATGCAAGCTGCGAATATACAGCGCGTCTCCGGCTCCCTCTTTGGACTCGCCTTTGG
>JAICIM010000692.1 GCA_025928885.1 Ktedonobacteraceae bacterium
ACGACAGACCGAGATCGATCGTACACGCCCCATCTTCGTACAGCGCTCCATGATTAACGTTGACGAGCCAGATCATCGCCGCCTGCGCGGCCTGGTCTCGAAAGCCTTTACCCCCAAATATATCGCCAGCTTACGCCCTGCCATTCAGCAAATCGCCGACGAGCTGCTTGATCGCGTCCAGGATCAGGGCAAGATGGATCTGGTCCACGACTATGGCTACCCCCTCCCGATTACCGTCATCTCCGACATGCTTGGCGTCCCCATCCATATGCGCGAACAGATTCGCCGCTGGTCCGAGGGATTGGTCGATAACGCCCTCGGCGAGGAGCGCCGCATACGTGTCCAATCATTCTCCGACTACATCATCGAACTGGTGGCAGAAAAACGCAAGCATCCTGGCGACGACCTGACCAGCCAGTTGATACAGCTAGAAGACGAAGGAGATCATCTCAGCGAGATCGAATTATTCTCCATGATCGGCCTGCTCGTCTTTGCCGGACATGAAACAACCTCCAATCTCATCAGCATCGGCACCCTGACCCTGCTTGACCACCCCGATCAACTGCAGCGTTTGCAAGCTGATCCCAGCCTGATCCCATCTGCTATTGAAGAGCTACTGCGCTTTAATGGCCCCGTTCTCATGCCCGCCCCACGCTGGGTCGTAGCAGATACGGAGCTTGCTGGACAACAACTCAAGAAGGGTGATATCCTTATGACGGTCCTGGCGTCAGCCGATCGTGATGAACAGCAATTCACCAATCCAGACGAGCTTGATATTGCTCGCAGCCTTAATCGCCATATCGCCTTCGGACAGGGCATCCATGTCTGCCTGGGCGCTCCTCTGGCACGCCTGGAAGGAGATATCGCTTTTACAACGCTTCTGCGACGCATGCCTGATCTGCAACTTGCCATTCCTCGCGATGAGGTGAAGTGGCGCGATAACATCACGTTGCGCGGCCTGCTCCGCCTGCCCGTCACCTTTTAAACAGAGGATAATACAACATTGAGAGTAAGAGATAAAATCTCTTACCTCTCATGAGAGAACCTGCTGGTTCCCAATACGAGGAGGAAAATGTGGATGAGATGAAACCGGAGACCAAACAACAATCTCTACGAGAACGCAATAAAGCCCGCATCGCACAAAGAATTATTAGCAGCGCGGCAGCATTATTTCGCACGCTTGGCTATGAACAGACAACGATGGATGCTATCGCCGAACGGGCAGAGGTCAGTCGCGGTACTTTATTTAACTATTTCGCCACCAAACAAGCCCTGCTCCTCCCCTTCGCCGGTGAACTATACACAGAAAAGGTCGAACCAGAAATCCAGGCATATTTATACACCTCTCCAACAACGCTCGCTGCCCTGCGCACGCTCTTCCACAGTATTTACCACCACGTTCTCTCGCAGCCGGGGATGGAAAAAGCATTACAGGAAGAGCTATCTCTTGCATTGCCGCCCGTAAAACATGCTCATTATGGCGTCGGCTTTCTTGAGATGCTCTATACGATCTTGCAATACGGGCAACAACGCAAGGAGATCCGCACAGATATCCCCCTGAAAAATCAGGCCCGCTATCTGGGCATCTTATACATTGCATTGTTGCGCACCGTCATGAAGCATGGCACCGCAGAAGCATATAACGCAGAGGTCGAAACTCTGCTCAACTTCCTCCGTCCAGCCTTAATGGGGCCAGATCAACAAACCTGAGAAGATGATATCTTACTTATAGGCCGCTAACACAGCCAGATAGCCCTTCTCATCTGGCTCTCCCAGCTCGGCTAACAGGCTTGCAAAGTCCAGCGGCTTGCGATTGAAGACAAGCACCCCATCCTGACGCGGCCAGAGGTCGGGATGCCGGTCCCAGGCAAACTCAATCCCATTGAAGTCGGGATCATGCAGATAAACCGCCTCGTGCGTCCCGTGATCGGATGCCCCATCTATCGACCAGCCATGATCCAGCAAGCGTTTGAGCGCAACAGCCAGATCTTTGCGCGTCGGATAATTGATCGCAAAATGATACAACCCGGTCGTACCCGGCTCCGGCGGCTGCCCATCTTTGCTTTCCCAGGTATTAAGGCCGATATGATGGTGATACCCGCCAGCCGAGAGAAAAGCCGCGCCCTCCAGGGCAACCAGCAGGTCAAAACCCAGATAGTCGCGATAGAAGCCGACCGCCCGCTCAAGATCAGCCACTTTGAGATGCACATGTCCAATACGCGTTTCGGCAGGAATGGATGTGTCAGGCATAATGAAATCCTTCTTTCATGGAACACAGCAACGCTCTTCCTCAGTTATATGGCAATCCCACACGCTGCGTCAAGGTCACTTTTGCCTGACCACCCACGCCCATCACATCAGAACCAACCGTCAGGCGTCCAATTATCCTGACCTATAAGATAATTCACCGGCGTTTGCATCGCCGCCTGTGCCGCCGTCAGTTGTGGACGATCCGCGTTCACTCCGGCACCCGGACCATGATTGTGATACTCAGCAAAACGCACCGTATGCCAGTCTACCGCCGGGCTTGTCCAGTTCTGCCAGGGTGCCGCCCCAATCGCAACTGGCAGCCAGGTATCACGCACCGTCACCTGCGCCTTCGCATCCGTTGTGGCAGGCCACGGACGCCCAAGAAAAGCGCTCCCGGCAGGCGCAGTAGAATTGACCACGCTGTTTGTAATCAAATAGCCATATTGTTGTGCCGCTGGAGTCGAGGCCGCCGTCATCTTAGGGCCGGTCCCACTGACATTCTTAATCAAGATTGTATCCCGGTCAAATACTGCCGTGCCACGCCCAAAAATAAAATCGATGGTTCCTTCGATAATGCAATTGGTAAAGAGCTGCCGACCTGTCGCCGTCGTGCTGGGCGAGTTCGCATAAAGCGTGTCCTGATTGCCCAGAAACCGGTCATGATCAAAGATCAGTCGATCGCCCGCTGTCTTCACCGCCACGGCCTGATGCTGGTTTGTCTCAGGATGTGATGCCGGATCAAATGTATTGGCAAACGTAATAAAACGCGCCACAAAATCGTTGGCATTCAACGTCGCTGTTGCGCTACCAGACGTTCCCAGCGTCCCGCCTCCCGGAGCCGGACTCCCCGACCAGTTATCATAGGTTATCACCGTATCCTCCGGGCGCAACGTCCCACCAAGCAGCGTCACATACGGCTTACTCGCTGGCAGGTTCACCACCTCACGATAGGTGCCTGCCTTGAGAGCAACCGTCGTGTTTGCGGCATTATTAACCGGAACCGCATTCAGCGCCGCCTGCACCGAGGAAAAATCCCCCTTGCCATCCTGCGATACCTTCATTGTACGACTGGCCCCGGCATAACGCCGGGCCAGATCTGGTACAAGCTGCGTCGCATCAATCTGAAGATGATACTGCGGCGTCCAACCAACATTGCCACTCAAATCAGGATCATTGGCGGCATTATACGCGGCCAGCA
>JAICIM010000276.1 GCA_025928885.1 Ktedonobacteraceae bacterium
AGCAGGTTTTGCCCCGTTCCATCAAGTGACCCTGCTCAGGCTGTGGCCAGTTGCATCCTGCGCAAATAGCTGACGCGTGCGATCCAGAAGTAGGCCATAAAACTCGCGAGGTACAGCAGAGAAACGGGTACAAAGGCTTGCATGATGACCATCGTTACACCAAGTTTTGGAAACAGGTTCGAGTGGCTCATGTACACCATCAGTTTCGCAAGGTCGAGCAGGGCCACGACGCTATGCACGATAGCAAGCGAGATCGGGAGCAAGAAGAGCAGCAGAAATTCATGGTTCAGGAGGCGCGCGGCCTCGCGGCGCTGGAAACCAATGCGCTCCAGGGCCTGAAATTGGTTCCGGTCCTCTTCTTGCTGCGTAAAAAGTTTAAAGTAAATGGCGCTGCCTGCGGCGAGGAAAAAGAGACAGCTCATGAAGAAGGCGGCAAAGAGCATGACCGAGAGAAACTGCTTCCCACTATTGAAGTTTGTCACCGTATCTGTGAGCAATGTTTGCTGTGAGCCAGGCAATTGCTGACGGAGAGCATGCACGACGGGCGCGCTCTGCTGCCAGTTTGGCAGAACATAGCTAGAGACAAGCCAGTGCTGAGCGAGAGGAGTACTGTTCGCCAGTTGTGTATACAGGGCATCGGTCATGACCACCACATTTGTCGTGAGATCATTATCAGATATTCCATACCAGGTATTTATGACGCGCGTTGTGCTCATAGCGAGCTGCAAGCTGACCGTTCTTTTCCCCACAACGAGCTGGCTCTGTTGAAAAGAAAAGCTATACGTAACGTCGGGGGTAGAGATGTATCCCTCGGAGTCGCTGGTCAGTACCCGAGTATTATTTTGATTTTCTGCGAAATCTGGATGGGCCTGGCGCTCGACTTCTTGCAGATGGACAAAGTTGGAAAAGGCCATGACCGAGACTGGCACCGTATGCTGTTCCTGGACAACATTGCCAGTGACGAAGGAGGTATTTGCGACCGCTTGTAGGGGAAAGTGCTGACGCTCAATTTCTTGCCGCACCTGTGCGGGAGTGAGTGCAGTGGGATGGGCCGCGTTGCTCAAAAGTTGGAGGGAGAAAGGCACCTGGTGTACCTGTTGCGCCTCAAAGACCTGTAGCCCTCCATAGATGGTGCCCATACTGGTGAGCACTACCGCGTTCAGGACTGTGACGACCGTTAACATACGCGCGTAGTCGTGCATGCGATGCGAGAGGCGGGCAAGGAGAAGCAGGCGCATGCCAGGAATACCAGGCTGACGCAGGCGTTTGAGCAGCATCACGGAACACTGGCTGAACAGCAGATACGTGCCAATGATGGTCAGGCCAATAATTGGAAACATGTTGAAAGCGATCCAACTGCTGAATTGGAGCGCCATATCGTAAGCTGCACCAATGCAAAGCAGACCCAGCAGCAAGAGCCGCCAGGAGGTCTCTGGTGGCTCTTGCTGTGTACGAGCGCCCAGCAGGAGGACGCGTGGTGTGCGCTGGGTCACTTGCAGGGAGATCCAGTAAGCTTCCAGCAAAAAGACTATACCAAAGAATATGCCTGTCGTGAGAAAAGTGGTTGAAGGGACTGCGAAAGGTAATGTCACAGGGAGCGCGAGAATAGCCAGCATGGCGAGCTGGAAGAAGTACGCGCAAACGATGCCCAGTCCAATCCCCATCAGCAGAGCGAGTAGCCCAATGAGCAGGCTCTCGTAAAAGATCAGTCGTCCAATCTGGCGCGGCGTCACGCCTAATGTCAAAAGCAGGCCGAACTCTTTGTTACGCACGCGGATCAGCGCAGCGTGGAAGTAAAAGACAAAGAAGATAGCGAACAGGGCAACAAGTACCCGGAAGACCACCAGCATCTGGCTCGCGGTCGCGGTAATCGGCGCGTCGCGCACGGCGGGATTATCGACAAAATTGGTGAACATTGCGAAGATCATCACCGCCAGGGTCGCGGCCAGCAAGTATCCCAGGTAGCGCCGTAGATTGCGCAACATATTTTTTGTGGCAAGGTTACGCCAGTTCATGGGTACCCTCCAATTGTGCCAGAGTATTGAGAATGCTTTGAAAGAATTGCTGCTGGCTACCGTTGCGCTGAAGATGGGTGAAGACGCGCCCATCCTTAATGAAGACCACACGCTGACTATAACTGGCCGAGAAAGGGTCGTGCGTAACCATCAGAATCGTCGCTTGCTGTTGACTGTTCAATTGCTGAAAGAGTTCTAACAGCGAGCGAGCCGAGGCCGAGTCAAGGTTGCCGGTTGGCTCATCTGCCAGAAGCAGGCGTGGTTGGTGAATGATCGCACGGGCCACGGCTGTACGCTGCTGCTGGCCTCCCGAGACCTCGTAAGGATAACGCTGCATCTGGTCGGCAATGCCCAGAAATTGCATCAATTCGCTCACCCGCTGCTGAATGTTGGTGCCGCGCTGGCTATCCAGACTCAGCGGCAGAGCCACATTTTCCGCCAGTGTGAGGGTATCCAGCAGATTAAAATCCTGGAAGACAAAGCCCAGGTTACGTCTGCGAAAAAATGCTAACTCATCTGCCTTGAGCGCGGCCATATTTTCCCCTTGCAGCCAGAGTTCGCCGCTCGTAGGTCTGTCGAGTCCCGCCAGAATATTCAGCAGAGTTGTTTTGCCACTGCCCGAGGGTCCCATGATACTGATAAATTCCTTCTGGTAGATATCCAGGTTCATTCCATTCAGGGCACGGGTCGCGACATTGTTGCGCGTGTTGCTATACACTTTGGTCAGATCTTGCATGTGCAAAATCCCATTTGTGTGTTGTGGTTGTGGTGTTCTATTTGTACCACTCGGTGAGTGAGAAAAGTGGATGTCCTGTTGAGCATAGGGTTGCATACGCGTTTTTTCCTTTACTATTGTAGAGCATTTGATATTTTGTTATCCCATCTGCAACGTCCCCTGCCTGTCTTGTCTCTTGCGCCCGGCCAGCATCAGCAGGAAAACAATGATCCCACACACGGGAACAAAACCAATTGCCCAGCCGGACCAGACCGGTATCGCTGGAAGCGTTGTTGCTGTGACAGGTACATCAAACGTTTGCTGGCCGAACGGACCATCGACCACCACTTGCAAGTTCCAGCGTCCTTGTACGGTGATTTCAGCATTTCCCTGAATGCCTCCTGGCCTCTGTGGATCGGGGCTGACACTGGCTGTGATAGGAGTTGCCACGCGATTGCCGCTCATGATAATCTTGCCATTCTCCTGTAGACTTCCCAGAGGTAGAGATATCACGTGATAGATCCATGAGCCGTTCGTTGCTCCCTGCGGTGCAATGGCAAAAGGCAAGGTAAATCCGGCCCGGGCCGGATCATCATAGAGACTTACCGTGAAATGATACGGACCGGCTGTAATATGGTCTATCCGCGCCGGTATGCTTCCATGCTGAGTCATCCCCAGGGACGCTCCGATCTCTACGAAGAGAAAGAGCAATGCGATGATTCCCAGGATGAGCAAAAAATTCTGTAAAAGACGCATTTCCTTTACTGATCCTTTCTCTGCATCAGCTTGCCTATACGGCCGCCAAGCCAGTGTCCACCGTATGTTCCCAGCACACCCAGCAGAAGTGAAATGACCACAATCACCACAAAAGTCATATTCATACTCATTTGAGGTGCCGCTTGAACTCCTTCTCCCGCATCTTTCACAGGTATGTTGAAACCACTCCCAAAATTGCTATAGCTTAAAGCAGTGCTCAGAAACTGTGAGAAGATGAAGAATGGATAGAAGAGAACCGTCAGGCTCATGCCAACTGATGCTGCGACAAACATGACCCTGTTTATCCTTCTCCAGGACCATTCGCCGCGCCGTGCAAGCCAGGTGACAATGTCCAGGAGTATGGCTGCGATGATCAGCGGGTACTGCCAGCTCATTGCCAGAGAAGAACCCCGCGGTGCCCCTGGGAGCAGATGTTCCTGCTCAATGCTCAGTAACCATGTCATCAACGGCGGGATTATCAGAAAATTGACGACCCCCAGGAACACATAAACAACGGCTACACTAGTAGCCACCCCTCGCCAGGGTAACGCACGTGTCGCCACGCTCAAAACAAATGTTCCCATTCCACCGAGCAGCAATGGATAGACCGTGAATGCCAGTTTGCCCAGGGAAATGTAGCCCGTGAGGAGAGCCTCCGGTAAGAAGATAGAGAGCATACCCATCAGAGCCGCCAGTGCCACGATTGCACTCAGATACCCCGCACGTGCAACGTTTTTTGCTCCCTGTTGCGCGGCCAGGCAAGCACCCTCGATTAGCATATACGTCACGCCCAGGCAGCATATGCAAAAGCCAGTCAGTAACATGACATGGAAAGGTGCCCAAATCGCGACATCTATCCCGTAGAGCGTATGCCAGTATTGATCAATTGGAAAGCTAATCCCCGCATCGAGTGCTCCGTATCCCACCAGATAAGCTCCTGGCGAACTGGAGAATAAACCAGCAAACTTGGTTCCGCTCTTTGCTACGGGTGTGCTGTGCCGCGCCCACGCCGTTTCGATGAGCACCACTGTCAGAGCAGCAAGTCCCATGAGCGCAGCGCTTCCCAGGATAAAGAGGTGCGGTGCCGTGAGTGTGCGATCCCGTCCCACCGCTCCATGCCATTGGATATCCCAGCTAAATGCGAACAAGCCAACCAGCGTGGCAAACAGAAGCATCCATCCGAATGCTAAGCGCAACTTCCAGAGACCAGTAGGCGTGCGCTCACTTACACAAAGGGTGCCCAGCGCATAGCCATCAATTGAGTGTGCCATAATTGCCGTCTCTTTCCTGTTGTTCTCCCATCTCTTGATCGATGGAATGATTGAGCAATTACTTCGCACCCGTTTTGGGACGAGTGATCAAAGCGCCGATCACGCCCAGGACGGCCAACCCCGCAAAAAATGCTACATACTTTTCGTGGACCTTTGTCGGCTCGGCATAAGCAGGAACAGGCACGTGGTAGATGTTAGGAATGAGATGATAGACGCAGAACAACAACGCCACGACAGTGACAGCAATAGCTACATAAAACAAGACAGGGTTCTTTGCATTACCCATAAAATTCAGACCTCTTTCTCATGCTGTTATCACGCAAAAATATAGCGAGATAAAGCTATCCGAATAAACTACTGTTTTACAGAATACCGATTGATCCTTATGGTAAAAGAAAATTCTCAACAAACTATAAACAGATGACCGATTCTGGCCGTATCAGGAGAAAGTTTTGAAAATGTTTATATTTTATGCCTATGATATGGTTGGGCCTGGAAGATTGCTGACCAGGAGCAAGGAGAGCGTGACGGAGGAGAGTATGTCTTGGAAGAAAGGCAGAGCATGTTAGCAGAACAGAGCGAAATGCGAGGCGCTATTTTAGTCGTTGACGACGAAGATAAAATTGTCCAGTTTGTTCAGGATGCCCTTGAGGATGAAGGCTATACTGTTTTTACCGCCTTTGATGGCGCGCAGGCCCTGCATGTCGCATGTGAGCACCGTCCTGATCTGATCATTCTCGATATTATGCTGCCACGACGCGATGGCTTTGCGGTCTGTAGAGAGCTGCGCGAAGAACTGGACATTCCCATTCTTTTTCTCAGCGCGAAACAGAGCGATGCCGACAAGATCCAGGGATTTAGCGTCGGGGCTGACGACTATGTGATGAAGCCGTTTAGCATAAAAGAGTTGCTTGCGCGCGTTGAAGCGCACCTGCGCCGTCAGCGTCGTGGACAGCGGCGTGTCGATCAGGAGCGTGCCGCGACACATCTGCACTATGGTCAATTGAGCGTCGATTTGAGCGCTTATGAAGTGCGCTATGCCGATGAGTTGCTTCCTCTGACACCCAAGGAATTCGAGATTATACAATTGTTCGTCTTGCATCCGCGCCAGGTCTTTTCCCGCGAGATTATCTATGATCGTATTTGGGGCATGGATTCGCTGGGCGATACGAAAACCGTGACGGAACATATCAAACGCATTCGTAGGAAGTTAGCACAATATGATCCGCGGACCGAATATATTGGTACCGTCTGGGGTGTGGGCTACAAATGGGAACTCAGCACATCGGTCTAATGGCAACCAGACCACGCCACAGGCGTACCAGTTTCAGGCGTGTCTTTGTCTGGTATTGCGCTGGTATTCTGGGCGTGACCTTTGTCATCACCTGCATCATCGAATTTCTGCTCTTCATATGGTATATGGCAGCCAGACATACAGCGCCCACAGCGTCTGAGCCGTCTCTGAATGCCCTAACGCTGTGGCTGGCTATCCCTGTCCCTTTTGTCGTCTTGATCGTGGCGATCCTCCTTTTCGCTTGGTTACTGGGACGCAAGGTAAGCCAGCCTGTCAATGAACTGATGCAGGCCGTAGAGAAGATTCGGCAGCAGGATCTGAATTTCACCATCAACTACAGCGAGCGCAACGAACTGGGCGATCTATGTTACGCGTTCAATGAGTTGCGTTGGGAATTGCAGGGATCGCTGGAGCGCGAGTGGCGCAAGCAAGAGGAGATGCGTATGATGATCGCGGCGCTTTCGCACGATCTGCGTACTCCCGTCACGATTATCCAGGGGCATATCGAGGGCCTTGTGCGAGCGGAGGTTGGCGAGAAACGCAATCAACGCCTGGAGCGCTACCTGCCGGTGCTGGAGGCCAGCAGCCAGCGTATGATGCGCCTGCTCAATGATATGATGCTGGTCTCCACGCTGGAGCAGACCAGCTTTGTGATCCAGCTTCAGCCTGTCGTGCTGGAGGAAGAGTTGGCACGCAAAGCCCGCGTGTATATGCTCCAGGCCGCAGCCTCTGGCATTACCTTTCTGTATCGTTTGCATAATCCTGCCGCTGATCCATCCCCTGTGATGCTTGATCTCCACCGGGTTGAGCAGGTGTTAGATAATCTTTTTGAAAATGCTACGCGCTACACACCAGCGAACGGCCAGATTTGCCTGACCTGTACACGCAATCCGCGCTCCCTGGTGTTTGTCCTGCGCGATAGCGGGAGCGGAATTACTCCAGAAGATCTGCCGCATGTCTGGGAGAAATTTTATCACGGTCAAACCTCTCCAGACGGAAAGTTCCAGAAAACCACCGGCCTTGGCCTCTACACCTGCAAATTGCTGGTAGAGCGTCACGGAGGGGCAATTACGCTGCGGAATCACCCTGCTGGTGGCTGCGAAGTAACGGTTTGTCTCCCTGTAGTAGGGGTTAGCACGACGTAAGCTTTTTGACCATTTGAGCGAGAACTGCACTCATGTTCGTTCGTAGGCCATTGAGTTTCCTGCCCTTACCGAGAGTCTCTTCGGACACAGGCGATTACTGATCTGTTACCAGGGGCTGGGTAGTGGGTGATATGGGCATTAACTGAACGATTCGGAGAGTTCCGACTTTTCTTTTGGTAATGGAACTTTGCCCATTTTACCTATGTTTTTGCGTTTTTGTTGTGCTGCGTGGGCAGCAAGTTCCGACTCCAATGATTAGAGGAACTGGAATTCACCCAGAAAAATGTAGTTGATAAAGGTGGAGATTAACTCATCCTATTTTTCGGAAGCCTGCTCGAAAGCAAGCGGACTGATATACTGTAACGTCGAATGCAAACGGATGGGGTTGTAAAAACATCCGAGATACTCGAAAATGGCTGTACGGGCCTGCTGCCTCGTCTGGAAACGTATCCGATTGGTACACTCTTTCGTGAGGGGAGCGAAGAACGATTCCATGGCCGCATTATCCCAACAGTTAGCCGTGCGACTCATACTCACTTCAATTCCGTACTCCTGTAACGCGGTTTGATAGCGATCACTGGTAAGCTCAGTGTCCCGATCACTGTGATGAAGCACATCCGATCCAGGCTGTCGTCTGGCTACAGCCATGCGCAGCGCCAGCTCGGTGAGCGCGGAATCTTCGCTTGCTGCCATCGTCCATCCGACCACCGCGCGAGAACAGATCCAGAATGATTGCTAGATAGAGCCAGCCCTCAGCTGTCTCGACAGCTTTGGTATCTGTAACCCACTTGGTATTGGGTGCATCTGCGCGAAACTCTCGCTGGAGCAGATTGGGAGCAAAACGGGCATGGGGATCGCTTTTCGTCGTCGGTTTGCGCGAACGCTTCGTCTGCTTCTTCTTTAGGCTCTCGTGTAAACGTCCGTTGTTTCTTTTGCATGATCCTGACCCTTTCTGTGGAAGTCCACTCTCTCAACTTTACCTTCCACATTTTTCTGGGTCAAGACCACACCTGGCAACTCAGTTCGTGGCACGCTTGCAAAAACTCAGTCGTCGCATACCAGCGGTCTGCCAAGATGAACACAGGTCGTTTGAGCAAAGGCACCAACGCACACAATTGGGTGATTGCCACCTCAATCGCGGTTTGCGAGGTGGCAATGCGCTGTTGATCCAAAATGCCCACCCAGCTACTTGGCTCTTCTGGCAGCAACATGATCGTCGAGAATTGCCACCCAACGCTGATGGGCTTGCAGGCACGTGGCAAATTGGCATCGTGAATGATGCCTCGGTCTGGGCTGGTCTTGGCTTCGGGCCGAGCCATACTGCTGCTATCCACGCTGATCCAGACTGGTTCATCCTCGGGATAGCCCGAGGGCAGTGCTTCGATCCAGGCTTGCCTCAGTTGGTGCTCATTGATCTTGCCGTTTTCCAATGCTTGATAGAGGCTCGACCAACGACGTTCAAAAACGGGCGATTGCGACAATTCTGGCACACTTTGCGCTGCTGTTTCGCACAACAACGCATCGCACAGGCTAAACATGCCATCAGCTCCTCGTTCAAAACTCTGGTAGATCTGATGACGAA
>JAICIM010000031.1 GCA_025928885.1 Ktedonobacteraceae bacterium
GCAAGCCCCACACACCACTACTGTTCCCCCCGGCGCGATACAGTCGCGCGGCTACGAAAGAAATTAGTACTCTGTCAAACGTGATCGCGCTTGCGTCGGCTGGTGACGCAGTGGGAGGGCGCGATAAAGTCGCGCGGCTACGACATCCCACACTCTCACCCATACAGAACATATTTACGAGAAGAGAGATATAATCGATGGTTTTTCTAAAGGTCTTACGCCTGCGTCATCTGGCGATTCTCTGGACCAGTCAGGTGCTTTCGGCAATAGGAGATTATTTTTATCAGATTGCGGTGATCTGGCTGGCGATTAAGGTGGCTGGCAGCGGGGCCGGTCTTGTTGCGGCAACTGAGGCAGGGGCAACGCTGATGTTCAGCCTGCTCGGCGGCGTCTATGCCGATCGCTGGAATCGCCGCACAACCATGATAGCGGTCGATCTTTTGCGCACCCTGGCGGTGGCGATTCTACCCATCCTCATGCAACTGGGGAGCTTACAGCTCTGGCACCTGATCGCCGTTGCTATCGTGGTTGGTGGGGCCGGGGCGCTCTTCAATCCCGCGCTCCAGGCCAGTCTTCCCGCCCTTGCTGGCGATGCGCAAACGCTTCAGGCCACCAATGGTCTGATGGATATCACACGCCGTCTGGCCCGCGCCATCGGTCCCAGTCTGGTTGGTCTCCTGATCGCCTGGATGCCGCTGTTCCACTTCTTCACGCTCGACGCCATTAGCTTCCTGATTTCCGCCTTCGCCGTCTTCTCGCTGGGACGACGCTTCGCCTGGAAGCCAGAACATACGCAACCAGCAGCGAAGGGCATCAAGGGGATCGCAACGGAGATCGGCGGAGCCTTGCAACTCGTGCGGGCGCATCGTCCATTGGCCTGGGCAATGGGGCTTATGGGCGTGATCTGCGTGACGTGGAGCGCGGCCTTCACGATCGGTGTTCCTCTATTTGCCTCGCGCGTCTTGCATGACGATATCAGCGCCTATGGCCTGATCGTTGGAGCCTATGGCGTGGGCAACGTTATAAGTAATCTGGTGATTGGTAGCCTGACGATTCGGCGCAAGATCCCGGTTCTGTTCAGCGGCAAGATCGTGGTTGGCGCGGGCTTTCTCCTGCTCGCCTTCGCCCCTCATCTCATAGTAGCCCTGATCGGTTCGGCTTTTGCTGCCGTTGGTGGTCCGATGGGAGATATTATGCTGGTTACGATGATGCAGACAGAGCTGCCTTCAGATCAGATCGGCAAGGTCTTCGGCCTGCTGATGCTGATTGAAAATGCTGGCATCTCGCTGGGCCTGCTGCTTGCCGTGCCACTGTTCAATCTCATGAGCATTCCGCTGGGCATCGCGTTCTGTGCGCTTGTGATGGTGGCGGCTGGAGTGATCGGGCTGCTGCGATTTGGCGTTCAGGAGCCGGTGAGCGCGGTGGCCTGACGCCTCGCTTCAGAGAAAGAGTTGCATCGATGACGGCGCCGTGCTACGATGATGCTGTTTCCTCACTAAAATGCAAAGACGATGCTCTCTAGCTAAGGAATGAGTGTGTAATGAAAGATATTCGTATTGATCGCTGGGCGCATACGCTGGTCCATTACTCGCTGGCCGTCAAACCGGGAGATATTGTCATTATCCAGGCGACGCCGCTGGCAACGCCGCTGATTGAAGCCGTCTATCGCGAACTCTTGCATGCAGATGCGCGTCCTGTGCCGCAAATTAGCCTGGAAGGTCTTGACGAGATTTTACTGCGCGAAGGTAACGATGCCCAGCTCAGCATGCTTTCACCAGCATCGCCCGTTCTGGCGGAGCAGGCCAACGCCCGACTCTTTATCGAATCAGAGGGCAACACCAAAGCGTTGAGCAACATCGATCCCGCTCGCTCGGCCAAACGTGGTCGCGCTGCCGCTCAATTGCGCGATATCTATCGCCGACGCGAACAGGAGGGCAAATTTCGCTGGTGCCTGACGCTCTATCCCACCATCGGCTACGCTCATGATAGCCGCATGTCGCTCAGCGAATTTGAAGAATTTGTCTTCGACGTATGCTTCCTCAACGATCCCAACCCTGTTGCGAAATGGCAGGAGCTATCAGTACAGCAGCAGCGGCTCGTCGATTGGCTCGTTGGACACAAGCAGGTACGCGTGATTGGCAACGGCACCGACCTGACCCTTTCCATCGAGAACCGCATCTTTATTAATAGCGATGGCAAGCGCAACTTTCCTAGCGGCGAGATCTTCACGAGTCCCGTCGAAAACAGCGCCAACGGCGTCATCCAGTTCGATATACCCTCCACGCGCGACGGACGAGCGGTTGAAGGGATTCGGCTGGTGTTTCGCGACGGCAAAGTGATCGAGGCCAGCGCAAAGCAGGGAGAGGATTATCTCCTGCATATGCTAGAGATGGACGCGGGCGCACGCTTCCTGGGCGAGTTCGCCTTCGGCAACAATCAGCGCGTCACTCGCGGCACACAAAATATCCTTTTCGACGAAAAGATGGGCGGGACAGTCCACCTCGCGCTCGGTGCCAGCTATCCAGAGACAGGCGGCCTCAACAAATCGGCCCTGCACTGGGATATGATCTGCGATCTGCGCAGTTCTGGAGAGGTCTGGATCGACGATACGCTCTTCTTTAAAGATGGCACGATTTTGATTTAAACAGGGATGCGTCGCCACCTCCCGCACATGTCGTAGTTGCGCGACTTTATCGCGCCATCGAACCACTCTACAAGCTGACCCAGCGCGATAAAGTCGCGCGACTACGATATGGTTTGAGCGTCTCTTGCTACCTTCCATAAATATGGCATAGAATAAAGACGCCACCTCATACATAACACAAGGTGCTAGTTTTCTATTGGAGGCTTCTGTTGGAGCAGGAATTATTGAGCAACTTTACCACGATTGAAGATGTCCAGCGAGCCATGTTCGCCCAGGATTATATCGCCGACCGAAGCCTGGCAACGGCGGTGTTCCTGGCGCTCAAAAGACGCAAACCACTCCTGTTAGAGGGCGAGCCGGGAGTGGGCAAAACAGAGGTAGCCAAAGTGCTGGCCGCAACTCTGGATACCCGGCTGATCCGCTTACAATGTTACGAAGGCATCGACGTGAGTACCGCCGTCTATGAATGGAACTATACGCGTCAGATGCTGCATATCCGTTTGATGGAGGCGGGCGGGATTAATCGCCAGGAAGAGTTGAAAGAAATTTTCGGCCCCGATTTCCTGATGCAGCGCCCCCTGCTCCAGGCCATCGATCCGGCCAATCCCAAACCTCCAGTTCTGCTAATTGACGAACTAGATCGCAGCGACGAAGAGTTCGAGGCGTATCTGTTGGAACTGCTCTCCGATTTCCAGATCACGATTCCCGAAATCGGCACGATTACGGCCAAAGAACCACCATTCGTGATCATCACGTCGAACCGCACCCGCGAGATCCACGACGCGCTCCGCCGCCGCTGTCTCTATTACTGGATTGACTATCCAACCCTGGAAAAAGAATACTCGATCGTGCTAGCCCGCGTGCCACAGGTGCCGGAGCAGCTAGCAAAACAGGTCTGCACCTTCGTTCGTGAGCTACGCAGCATGGATCTCTACAAAGCCCCCGGAGTTGCCGAGACGCTGGACTGGATCAGTTCGCTGCTCGCACTAGATCAACTGGAACTGGTCGAAGGCCCAGTTCGCGACACCCTGGGTGCGCTGCTCAAATATCAGGACGACGTACTCAAAGTTGGCGGCAATGAGCTTGGCAGACTGGTACAGAAGGTACGAGGAGTGTCCTGATTATGGCTCAGGAAAACGGCAACTCTCAGCTGGAACTACGGCCACTGGATATCGAGCGCGGCGAACGGCTGCTCTACCGGCTGACCGAGTTTGGTCGCCTGCTCTGGGAGGCGGGACTGAACATTGGGCCGCGCAAGCTGCTCGACCTCGCCGAGACGCTGGAAGATATCGACCTGACAAATAAAGACGACTTTTACTATACGCTCAAATGCTGCCTGCTCACCCGCCATGAGCAGGAACCCGTTTTTGATCAGTTGTATCACTACTACTGGTTCGTGCGCGATAATCCCAACCAGAAGAAACCAGATCCAAACGGGACCGTCAAGCGCGAGGAGCGCCCACTACGCCTCCCACCATCGGAGCGCAAACGGCTGGCCGAGCATCTCAACACGCCGGAGCCGCGCAAAGACATGCGGACCGAGATGCGCGAGACCGAGCGGCGCATGCAAAAAGACCGCTACGACGACGAGGAAGAGGACGATACCGGTAATCCACAGGGAACGGCGTACAGCGCCATCGAGATGTTGCGTAAGAAGGATTTCGAGAACTATAGCTGGGACGAAATGCAGGAGGCGAAACGCCTGATGGCGGCGATGCGCTGGAACCTGGGGATGCGCCCAACACGCCGCAAAACACCGGCTCGTAAAGGCTCTTACCCCGATATGCGGCGTATGGTGAGGCGCAACCTGAAGTATGGCGCGGAAATGATCGATCTGACGTGGCGCGAGATCAAGCGCAAGCCGCGTCCGCTGGTCATCATCTGCGACATCAGCGGCTCCATGAGCCTCTATTCGCGGCTGCTGCTGCACTTCATCCACACCATCTCGAATGGCTTGATGAACGTGGAAGCCTTCGTCTTTGGCACACGCCTCACACGCATTACACGCCAGTTGAAGAGACGCGATGTTGACGATGCCGTGCGCGATGTCTCAAAGGCTGTGCAGGATTGGTCGGGCGGCACCCGCATCGGCGACGCCATCCACTACTTCAACCAGAAGTGGTCCAGGCGCGTCCTCGGTCATGGTGCCGTTGTGCTAATTATCAGCGATGGCTGGGATCGCGGGGAAGCCGGGATGCTGCAAGCGGAGATGGATCGCCTGCAACACAGCTGCCACCGCCTGATCTGGCTCAACCCGCTGCTCGGCTCGCCCGATTATCGACCCTTAACCATCGGCATGAAAACAGCTCTGCCGTATATCGATAATTTCCTGCCTGCCCACAACCTGGACAGCCTGATCAGCCTCGGTAATATCCTGGCCTCGATCGATGATAGCCGACCCGCCCGCGATGCCTATTCGCGTCGCAAAGCGGTTGAAGCATGGAGCAAACGGAAGATCTAGACACTCTCTGTAAGGAGGAACATCATGCGTGACGTATTACCTGATATTGAAAAGTGGCGCTCTCATGGCGAGCGAGTCGCGCTGGCAACTGTCGTCAGCATGGCAGGCTCGGCCCCACGTCGTCCTGGAGCCAAGCTCGCCGTCAGCGAAAGTGGCGAAATTGCCGGCTCTGTAAGTGGCGGTTGCGTCGAGCCAGCGGTCATCAGTGCCGCCGAAGAGGTGATCGCCAATGGCAAGCCACAGATGCTCGAATTTGGCATTACCGAAGAAGAAAATATCGAACAGATCGGGCTGGCCTGCGGCGGCACCATCCACGTGTTCGTCGAACGCCTCGACTGGTAAGCCTGTCAAAATTTTTGTCAGGAGGAGGGAACGTTATGAGTGGACTTTACGCAGAATTGAAAGAGATGCTGCAGCAGGAAAAAGGTGTCGCGCAGGCAACGGTGGTGCGCGGCCCGGACCAGATAGGAGCAAAGCTGCTCGTCTTTCCAGACGGGACAACCCACGGCACCCTCGGCTCTACCGCCCTCAACGAGCAGGTTGCGGTTGATGCCGACCACGCCATCTGGACCGGAGACGCCAGCATTCACACCTATACCGTTGAAGCTCCCCAATCCTACGAGGTTTTCATCGAGGGCTTCCCTCCTCCACCGTCGCTTATTATCGTTGGGGCCGGCCATATCGCTATCCCCCTGACAACCTTTGCCAAAACGCTCAACTATCGCGTTGTCGTCGTCGATGCACGCGCCGCCTTCGCCACACGCGAACGCTTCCCGCATGCCGACGAGCTGATCGTTAAGTGGCCCGACGAGGTGCTGGAAAAGATGGACCTCAATCCATCAACCTCCATCGCCGTCCTGACGCACGATCCCAAATTTGATGAGCCAACCCTCAAAGTTGTGCTATCTCGTCGCGTCGGCTATGTCGGTGCCATCGGGAGCCGCAAGACCGGAGCGGAACGAGCCGAACGCCTCAAACAGCAGGGGCTTACCGACGAACAGTTGAGCCGCATACATGGCCCAATTGGGCTAAACATCGGTGCCACCTCCCCAGAAGAGATGGCGCTGGCAATTATGGCCGAGATCGTCGCTACGCGGCACAGCAAAGACAAATCAGCAATCCTGGACTGGAACAAAAAATAGCGCGGACATGTCTTTGTGAATAAGATAACAGGGAAAGCTGCAACTTCTGGTATGCTGGACCGTTCTTATTTAAAGAGCATGCTATTCCATTTCATTGTAAAAAAGCGGATAGGTGGAGAGGGTGGGAATATCGTGCAGCATATGCTCATAAAAAGAACTTATCCAGAAAAGGATATGCTATGCCGAATAATCAGTATAATCCCGATGATCCGACGGTCCCGGTCCGGCCCCATCATTCTTCACAGCCTCCGCAGCCACCACCGCCGCAGAGCCAGCCGCCACAAGGCAAGCTGGTCCTCGGTGGTTTTCAAAATCAACCCGCGCCCCCGCAGCGCAAACCATATCAGAATCCAGCTTCACAGCATCCGCACCAGCCGCCGGTCAGCCCGCCACCTCATCCGCACCATCAGCAGCAGGCAGCTCCCCCCTGGCAGCAGCAGGCACCGATTGCGCCACCGCACTATAACAACAACTATCAGGCGGGGCATGTATCCGCAAAGCCACCAATGGCAAGCAAGCGTCGCGGCAAAGGGTGCCTGATCACCTCCATAGTCGTGTTGGTCCTGGCCTGCATTGTGGGCAGCATCGCCGTGACAACAACGCAGCGCGTGCTGGCCTTTGGCTCGAAGATTTCAACCCAGGCCCCACTCAGCACACAAACCAACTATATGAACATCAGCGACCGCACCAGCATGCTCGTTATGGGTTATGGCGGCGGCACACATGATGGTGCGAACCTGACCGACTCGCTGCTGGTCGCCAGCATTATGCCGCAAAGCCATCACACCACGCTCGTCTCGATCCCGCGCGATCTGCTGGTGTCGATACCAGGAGCGCCAGGAGGCGTGGGCAAGATCAACTCGCTCTACGAATATACCTCGAACTTCGGCAAAAGTCCCACCACTGGAGCTAATACCGTCGCGGCGAAAGCAGCGAAGATCACCGGCCTGAATGTCAAATACTGGATGATGATCGATTTCACCGGTTTTCGCGACCTCATCGATGCGCTTGGCGGCGTTGATGTTTACGTTCCTGACTCCTTTAATGCCTGTTATCCCAAGAATGACGACGCGGCAAAAGATGCAAGCTGGATCAAAGTCCAGTTCAATAAAGGGAATCAGCATATGGACGGCGCTCGCGCCATCACCTATGCCCGCGCCCGCGAACCATTGGAGGTCTGTGGACAGGGAACCTCACAAAACCTCGCCGAACTGACCGACTTTGGACGCTCCGCCCGCCAGCAGATCATCGTCAAGGCGGTGCTGGCAAAAGTGAAACAGGCTTCCACCTGGCCCAAATTCTTTGACGCCATGACAGCTCTGGAGAAAGCCATTAGTACCAATCTCTCGCTCGCTGACCTGTCGCAGTTCGCGCTGAAAATGGACATGAACGATCCCAAGACCTCCCGGATCGGCCTGAGCAACCAGAACGTCCTCGTCGAGGATGCCAGCTACAACCTGTTGCCCCGCAATGATGACTGGAACGTTGTCTCAAGCTACGTGCAACAAAAGCTCTACAATTAGCAATCGCCTCTCGTCGTTACGCGACTATATCGCGCTGGTGATACCTTTAAGGATGGTGAACCAGGCGCGATATAGTCGCGCAACGACGAGAGGCGATTTTTCCCTCTATAGGGCCAACTCTATAGGCAAGTCGCGCGAACCATTGTATACTAAGCAGTACCAGACAGGATCATTCGCAGAGACCAGAGCATCCAGATATACTCATGCGGCACGGAACTGCCTGCAATTTCTCGCGCAACAAAAGGGGGACGGCTATGTCACAACGCGATACACGCCTGATCGGTGGCATTTATCGCATCGGGCAAACTATTCGTAGTGGGGAAATGTTATCTATTTACACCGCCTATAATCGCATCACCAACGACGTGGTGGGCCTCTACGTCATCACCTTCGCCCCAACCATGCAAACAGGTACAGTACAACCTCTCTTACAATCCCTTGAACCCCGCCGATCATTGCAATCTCCCCACGTTTTACGTATCTATAACTGGGGCATCGATGGGAATCGTGCCTATATCGCCACCGATCCCCCACGAGGAGTGACGCTACAACATATCGTCGATACCGAAAATATCGATATCGCCCGCGCCATCGAGCTGACGAAACAGATGAGCATCGGGGTCAAGCAGTTACACGAAAAAGGCGTTGCTGGCCTGGATCTACGCCCACAATTGATTACGGTGGACTCGGTAAATGTGACGGACCGCGTACAGATCGATGATATCGGGCTACGCTCTCTCCTCCATGCGCTTGGCTACCTTCATAGTCAGCAAACCAATGATCTCGGCGACCTCGATCCGCGCTATGCCCCACCTGAGTATATCAATGGCGGCAACATTGGCTCCTGGAGCGATGTCTATCAGCTGGGCCTGCTGCTCTTTGCCCTCATTACTGGTCGCCTGCCCTTTGTTGGACGCACGCCTGCCGAAACGGGCGTCATGCAGAGCAGCAACCCCGTTCCGCGCATGCTTCAATTCGCACATGAGACCCCGCAAGCAATCCAGCTCATCGTCGATTGCGCTCTCGCAAAAGAACCGGCCCAACGCTTTGCTAACGCGGGCGCACTACTCGCGGCTCTTGAAGCGCTACAACTGCCTGCCAAACAGCCCGCAATCGAACAGATGAGCACGGCATCGGGCGTCCTGGGTAGCTCTTTCACTCACGAGATGACCTCTGTAGAAGAGGCCACACCAGCACGCATCCCAAAGCAAGATGCGCATGCCTCGCCAGTACCAACCAGCTATACAACGGAACCGACGTATGAAGTCCACGCCTACCTTGTCTTTGAGAAAGAGCTGATGCCGGTACGCATCCCCCTTTTACAAAGAAATATCATCATCGGTCGCGCCGACCCTAAACGCGGCTATATGCCCGACATCGATCTGACAGAGTTTGATCCTAAGATGACCGTTTCTCGCCAGCATGCACGCATTCGTTTTGAGGAAACGTTTTTCTATATTGAAGATCTGAAAAGTCGCAACAAAACCCGGCTGGGCGAACTGGCCATGACCCCTTTCAAGGCCGAACTGCTCCAACATGGTGATATACTGCACTTTGGCAGCGTACAGATGCATTTCGAGATTCCAGGAATGGCAAAGCCACCGGTCTTTCACGAGCAAGAATAGTGGACAAAAAAGAGTGAGCGCCATCAGGCAGCCCACCCTTTTTTGTATCAGCGCCCGACCGCTTTGATGCGCTCCGGGCGACGTATGAAGTAGTAGATAAGCGCCCCAAGCAGGGGAACCAGGAGAACAAACAGCGTCCAGGCCACTTTATCATTGGTATCCGACGGCTCTTTGACCAGACAGTCGATCAGCACCCAGATCCAGAAAATGGTGGCAAACACCAGGATGCCGTTCGCAGCCGGTCCGAAAAGACTAAGCAATAGCCGTAGTAATGGATCAAAGATCATATACAACATAGGCCATAGGCTCCTTCCAAACGTTTTTAGCAAAGATACCGTTATCAAGTATCGAAAGGCCAGAAACAGTATCTCACTCTCCTTACGTTCCCAATCAGGAGAAGTTGCATTTCTCGGCACTATTGGGCCAGAACGCCTGGAAGGGAGAAAAGGGACTATTGGTTCAGCGTCCCGGCCACCGCAATCAGATCGGCCAGCAAACCCTGCCCCGTCTCTAAGCGACCAGCCCCCGGCCCAATAATCGTCACCTGCGAAAGCGTATCCGTCTCGAAAGTGAGCGCATTCATCGCCCCCTCGACGCGAGCCAGTGGATCGCTCAGTGGCAGAGCAAGCGGCTCGACACGGGCCTCCAGAGGAGCGCTGCCAATATCAGAAACCGCCTGTACTGAGGCGATCAGCTTAATGCGCTTGCCCTCAGCAACGGCCTGCTGCATCTGTTCTTTCGTCACCCCTGTAATGCCCTCACGTTTGACCTGATCGGGTTTGAGCGTATGACCAAAGACGACGGCGGCCAGGATGAGCGTCTTAGCAAGTGCATCGTAGCCCTCAACGTCTGCGGTGGGATCGGCCTCGGCATAGCCCTGCTCCTGCGCCTCCTTGAGCACTTCGGCATAGCCACGCCCGGCTGCCATCGCCGATAAAATATAGTTCGTCGTGCCGTTGAGAATCCCGCGCACCGCCCGCACCCTTGCTCCCGCCAACCCTTCCCGTAGCGTGCTCAGCACTGGCGTCCCGGCCATGACCGTTGCCTCCATCCGCAACTGCACATGATGCTCCTGGGCTAGCAGCAACAACTCATTGGCCGCCAGCGCCACCGGCCCCTTGTTGGCCGTAATCACATGCATTCCCTGAGAGAGAGCGGCGCGAATATGGCTCATTGCTGGCTCTGCGTCGCGCAAATTGGTCCACGTCGCCTCAGCCAGCACATCGCCGCCGGTCGCTTGCAGCCCCTCCAGCACATTGGCCCAATGCTGTACGCCAGGGTGCTCAGTCAGAGGCCGCTTCTGGGCAGCCAGATCTAATAGTGTAGACAGATTCAGACCCTCTTCACGATAGAGAAAGCCTTGCCTGGACGTGGCGACGCTGACCACCTTCACATCCAGGTCGTAATGCTGCAAAAGCAACTTTCTCTTCGAGACCAGTAACTCGGCCAGCCCCTGGCCGACAACTCCAAAACCCACAAGGGAGAGACGCAAATGTTTCATACTATGGTTCCCAACTAAATCCACGACAATTTGAAGCGGTTCAAGACGCGGCGCACCGGTCCCAACTCCTCAATACCCAGCATACGCGCACCGCGAATATACACGAAGAGGCCCACAAAGATGTATATGAGCAACTTGAGGAACGCGGCCAGCGTCCCCATTAAGCCTAGCGATGGAGTACTCAACGTATCCATCCAGGACAGGAAGGGGACGAGCGCAAAGATCTTGAAGAGCCAGTCTAGAATAAAACGCGCGATCAACAAGGCCACTCCCATCGCCGCCGCTGCCCCCAGCACGCGACCGATGAAGAGTAACAGCGTTTTGATCTGCATATCACCCAACCGCTGATACAGGAGCCAGAACAGCACTACGGCTTCCAGCAGACCGGCAAGCGAGGTAGAGAAGGCCAGCGCCCCAACTCCCCATTGCGGCCCCCAGACGGCGGCATTAATCAAGAGCAGACTTAACGCGATCTTGAAGATGAACTGTCCCACGCTCACGATCACTGGCGTCTTGCTATCACGTAGCGCGTAGAACGAGCGCGTCAGAATCTCGACGGCAGCCAGGCCGACCAGGCCTACGGCGAAAAAGGCCAGCGGCACAGCGGTCGATTGTGCATCACTCAGGCTAAAACGACCATGTTGTAGCAGCGCCTGAATGATTGGAAAGCCCAGCACAATCAGGGCAACACTTGAGGGGACTGACATGAACAAAATGCTGCGCAACGTCTCCAGAATCGTATTGCGCACGCGGTCCAGCCGCCCCTTCGCCACATTCTCGGCGAGGGTGGGGAAGGCAGCCGTCGAGACGGACATGCCAAAGATACCGAGCGGCAGCAGCATCAATTGCATTGACTGATAGTACTGTGTAATCAAGCCCTCAACGCCCTTCGTGGCCACCACGACCACGAGCAGCTGGATCAACCCCCGGTCCACAAACGTGGAGGTATAGAGCATAGCGGCGTTGACGATACGCGGCACCATCTGCCGTCCAATCTGGATCACGCCCGGATGTCGCCAGTCGAAATTCTTAAAGGAATAGTGCATCCCGACTTTGCGCAGGCCCGGTATCTGAATGCCAACCTGAAGGATTGCACCCAGGACCACGCCCCAGGTTGCGCCATACACAGCCAGATTATCATTGCGCTGATTGGTAAAAGCCAGAAATATACCGGGCATCAGGCCGAGGATCAGGCCAACATTGTAGAGAACCGTGCCAATCGCGGGCAAACGAAAATCTTCCCGCGCATTCAGCACAGCATTCACCATCACGCCAGCGCCCAGCACAATCGCTTGCAGCAACATTATGCGCGTCAACGAGGCAATCAGGTCCAGTTCTTTCGGATCATGCACCCCCGGATTATAGAGCGGCACCAGCACACGAGCCAGCGCAATCGCCACCAGAGCCAGAACCATCATTACTACAATAGCGAGGTTAAGGGCAGCGCTAGCAACGTGCCACGCCGACTTCTCATCTTTCTCGCCAACCATATATTTTGTGAAAACGGGAATGAAAGCCGAACTGAGCGCACCACCCGCAACAATATTAAAGATGAGGTCGGGAATAAGAAATGCCTGCAAGTAGGCGTCAGAGGTATTACTCGTACCGAAGACGAACGCGAACATGGAGGTACGCAGCAAGCCTAAAACGCGGCTGGCAACAAAGGCAAATGTAAGAATAAGCGTGGCTCTGCCGATGCGGACACGCTGAATCATCGCGGTATCTTGTGCTGGCCCTGACGCTGGCGCAAGCTGAGTCGCAGCGGCCTGCTCATTTTGCGCGACGATAGCTGGCAGGCTGCCCGAACGAGGTGCTGCCCCTGGCATCTGTGGTATCCCCTGCACTGGCGGCACTCCAGTAGGAGGCACGCTGAGCCGACCGGAGATAGATTTCGGCGGCGGCAATGGAGAAGCAAGCCGCCCCGAAGGCGTTTGTGCTGGCCCTTTATTTTTCCAGGGAATGACCGTCGTAATATCTGATTTCATACGCCGCTGTTGCCGACGCATACGCTCCTCACGCAATTGTTGTAACCGTTCAATTCGCAACTGCGGCATTGGCTGAGATGGTTGGGGAGTATCGAAAAACTGGTACTCCATACCCTGACCATAGCCAAGCGAAGTACCCATATCAGGGATATGATCCTGATAGCCAGGAGGCAAATTCGGTCGCCGTCCGCTCTGCTCTGAAGGTGGATACATAGGGGGTTGAGAAGCTGGCGGAGCCGGTGGCTGCAATGGTCCTGACGGCATATGATATGGCTGAGGAGATGGAGGCACCGCAGACGACTGCTGCCCACCCTCTCGCGCATTTCCCTGGTCATATTGCCAGCCATAAAATCCCTGTTGCTCAGGCGCACCTTGCTCTGGTAAAGGTGATTGCTGTCCTTCGTTTCCCACAATCTTGCCCTAGAACACTAATAAAAACGCTAATTAAGAATACCGCTACGATTATATACACATTCCATAGATGGGTCAAGAAAGTCCGCTCTTTTAAGGAGGTGTGGATGAATTGGTCCTCCCTCTATACTGATCCTTTTTCGTTACCCTCCCCTTTCAAGCATACAGCATCACAATATTAACCTCTCCCACTTCAATAAAGAACCTCACAAACTCCATACTTTCACGTTCCGAAAAGCTGCTTCCGCCGGAGGGTGTTCCTCGTTGCCAGCCAGGACGCCAATTTGCCCATCAGCATACGCTCCATCGATGACGGATGTAACCCGCCGCTGATTGACATAGAGCGTCATATTCTGCTCTACCGCGACGACGGCCAGCGTATTCATTTGTCCCCAACCTTTGTGGAACCACTCAGTCGTACCACTATCGAGCAGAATGGCATGGTCATCAACGCGGTCAACATAGCGTTTAAGCATGTAGGTGCCATCGCTATAGACGCGAAAAAGATAATACTTAGAATCGAGGCTACTGGCCGCACGGAAGATGATGCCAAGATAGTCACCATGATACAGAAAAGCCTCAACTTCATAGGTAAAGTTGCGAAAGGTGGTGGTCTGGGCGAGACAGGCGTGAAAGTAACCTGCAAGGGGCTGCGTGGTGTAGTAGGCATCGCGCTTGAACTGACAGGAGGCTCCGTTCTCATTCCAGCCCTCTTGCCAGTTGAGATGTTGCCCCTGATCTTTCATAGGATCATAGAGCGCGAGACGGCCCCAACCAGATGTATAAGGATTGGGAAATGCGATCAAAGGCCAGAGCAGCGGAATAAGTACGCCGCCAGTGAGCAAAACCAGGAGACAGGAAAGCAATAGTATGCGGCGGCGGCTGGTGACAAAGAGGGGAAAACCATAAACGCGTGGGGCGACCTCATCCTTTTTCCCAGCACTTGCATCGAGAACTGTCTCCTCCTGCTCTGGCCGCACCTTCTTCTCATCGGCACAAGCCTCTTCTTCCAGTTCTACCACCCGCTCATTGGCCGGTAACAACCCTAATTCCCGGGCATTCTTGCCGAACAACATGCAAAGCTTTTCACGAAAGTAGGGCGATGGAAGAGAGAGGTCACGTTCCCAGGCGCTTATCGTGTTGGGCGTAGTGCCAAGTTCTTGCGCTGCCCTACTCTGCGACCAGCCACGTAGCTCACGCTCCTGCCGCAACATCTGCGCAAATTTCATCCGTGCTACTGCTCCATTCTCGCATACATTTTGCATCCCCGATCATATAGATCGCTTTCTATGATACTACAACCGCGCCACAATGAGCGATCAGTGAGGAGATGATGAGAATGCTGCGTGGTCACAATCGCCGCGATAGAGTAGAGGAAAGAAACTAACAACACTTTGTTTTAGGTGTTTACGAAAGGATATCAAAAAGCAATGCAGCATCGACGACGCTTCTATCACATGCCCTTCCTTCTATTCAGTTGCTCTGTTTTCCTGATTCTTGCAGCATGCACTCCCATCAATTCCAATGGGGGATCAGCCACGCCAATACAAGTGAAAACAACGCCTGCACCCTCACCCGGCAAGACCCTTCTGATCTACAAAAGTAGTGGTCCAATATTTTCGGCAGCATGGTCGCCTGACGGCAGGCTGATAGCTTCATCGGATGGCGATGGAACCGTTCGTGTATGGGTTGCACCTTAAAACTTGTGTTTCTCACAACCATATCACAGAAACTAGAAATACGGATCTACCAATACATACTTATACCATCAGACACATGAATCAAGACCATGCAACACAGGTAGAAATTCGTCGAATTCACGAAACAATAATGAAACGTTGTCTCTCCTATATATCAGACCGTCAGAAAACGACAGTTCCCGTGCTGAAAACCTGGGAAGTCCAGACGACAACCATGAAAACAGGCCGACTGGAGTTACAGACATCAGCAAGTATGATATAGGCAGATCATCTGTTCTCAGGAAGAACAGATGGAATGTATTGAGAAAGGAGAGGCAACGCTCTTTCTAGCTAAAAAAAGTGTTGCTTTCTAGATGAATTCGAGTAAACTCTACAAGGCCGCCGTCCTCCTGGCCGTCGTTGGCCCCCTGATTGCAACGGTATATGCCATCTACCTGCTCTGGAATCGCGCCGTCCACTGGACAGACATCACTTTAATGCTCGTGTTGTATACCCTCGTGGCCCTCGGCATCACGGTTGGCTACCACCGTATACTCACCCACCGCAGTTTCCAACCCCATCCCGTCGTGAAATTTATCTTTCTCGTCCTCGGCTCTATGGCGCTGGAAGGCCCAGCGCTTGAGTGGACGGCCACACATGTAAAACATCATGCACAATCAGACCGTGAAGGCGATCCCCATAGCCCTGTAGAAGGTTTCTTCCACGCTCATCTAGGCTGGCTCTTTAAGGGTAGAATGGCCGATCCCAATACTTACTGCCGCCACCTGCTCAACGACCCGATCGTCGTGTTTGTCAGTCGCACATTCCTGCTCTGGGTTGTGCTCTCCCTGCTCATCCCCTTTGCGATTGGCGGCTGGAGCGGCCTGTTGTGGGGTGGACTGGTCCGCATCTTCCTGGCCCACCACGTCACCTGGAGCGTCAACTCCGTCTGCCACACCTTTGGCAAACGCGAGTTTGAGACAAACGATCAGAGCCGCAACGAGTGGCTGATCGGCCTGCTCGCAATGGGCGAGGGCTGGCACAACAACCATCACGCCTTCCCCCGCTCAGCCTTCCACGGCCTCCACTGGTGGCAGTTCGACCTGTCCGGCTACATCATCTGGACGCTCGAACGGGTCGGACTGGTCAGCGATGTCTATCGCGTCAGCCCGGAACAGATGGCCCGCCGCTCAAGCCGTAACGCTAAGAAACTCGCAGTTCAGGCTGAATCATCCATTCAGGTCGAAGCAGAACAGCCGGTCCCGGTCGCGATCGACTAGCGCTCACCTATCCCCAGGGCATCCCGACATGGGATGCCTTTTTTCGTTCTGCGCAGCACGTCCACAATACGGTACTCTTCCCTCACAGAGATTTGACACGATGCTTAAACCTCGATACAATCCCCTCATGGCGCACGAACCAGAGAAGATTTTTGCGCAGGCACGAAGAGCATTAACCGCATCTACTATAGAGGAGACGTATCTGGCATGAAACACTTTAACGCCGTAATTCTGGCTGGTGGAAGTGGGACTCGATTGTGGCCGCTCAGCACGCCAAGCTTCCCCAAACAGTTTCTCCCGCTCCCCAATGGCCACAGCATGATTCAAGAAACGCTGGCACGCGTTGCCCCCTTGACGACTCCCGCACAATCATGGGTGGTTACCGGACAACATATGGCCGGGCTGGTGCAGGAGCATCTCCCAACCGTTTCGGTCGAACACTTGTTGCTCGAACCGATGGGGCGCAATTCGGCTCCCGCCATTATCTGGGCCGCCGCCACGATTGCCCGCCAAGATCCCGAGGCCGTCATGGCAATTTTCAGTGCTGACCACATGATTACTGAGGTTGAGACATTTCGGCGCACCCTTCAGCTCGCTTATGAACTGGCAGAGCAGGGCTACCTTGTCACGATCGGCATCCAACCAACCACGCCCGAGACGGGCTATGGCTACATCCGTTTTGCCGATGAGGTCAACGAAGGGCATGGACACAAGGCGTTTCTGGCCGAGCGTTTCGTCGAGAAACCCGATCTGGCCACCGCGCAAAGCTACCTCGCCGACGGCCACTACGTCTGGAATGCGGGCATCTTCATCTGGAAGGTCGAGGCTATCCTGAACGAATTCCGCGAACATCTCCCCGATGTCGCCAAAAAAGTGCAAAGCATCGTCGATGCAATGGAGACGCCAGACGCCAGCGCAGTCCTCAACACCGTATGGCCGACCATGCAAAGTATTTCTATCGATTACGGCATCCTCGAAAAGACCAGAAATCTCGCAGTCATCCCCGCCAATCTCGGCTGGAACGATGTTGGCAATTGGGAACAATACGGGAACCTCTTCCCCGGCGATATGCTGGGCATCCGTGCCGTTGGCTCTCATACCGGGCTGGGCAGCCAGAATATTGTGGTCTATAACAACACGCAACGCCAGGTCTATACCATTGGATTGGAAGATGTGATCGTCGTGGAGATGGACGATATGACCCTCGTCTGCCACAAAGAACAGGTCCAGCGCGTCAAAGAACTGGCCGAACAACACAAGAAAAATTTGTGAGGCATCCGATTACCATTTTTACAGACGACAATCAGAATAGTTGTTTATGGTACTGCACTATCCACTAGAACGGCAAACTTGTGTATAGGTGCATCATCCCGCGAGGCCGGACGCCTTCCCGCAAGGCTCTGCCTCGCACCTTCTCCAAAATTCTCCTGCTAAAAAAACATCCACAAAGCGCTTCCCACCTCGTACGCTTCCTTAATAGCGACCCGCTGATCTTCTGGCAGAAATGTTGATTGGATTGTATCATTACTAATGTACGATGACCTGAATGGTTCAGGGCATCACGTCTCTGCTTTCTGCAACGACGCGAGACAACAATCAACACCACAGAATGTACAGGGGATAGCTATGAAAGCAATTGTGTACAGCGCTCCACGACAATTTGAGTATCAAGATGTGCCAACGCCAGAGATTCAGCCCGACGAAGTATTAATTCGCGTGCGCTCTTGCGGCATCTGCGGGACCGATCTCCATATTCACGAAGGCGAATTCCTCGCAGAGTTCCCGCTTATACCTGGACACGAATTCGCTGGCGAGGTCGTCTCCATCGGCTCCCTTGTCACAAACGTCCAGATTGGGGAGCGCGTGGTCTGTGATAATACCGAACTATGCGGCCACTGCTTCTATTGCCGACGAGACCAGCCCCTCTTCTGCGAAAACTTCCTCTCGCATGGCTGCAACGTTGCTGGCGGGCAGGCCGAATACGTCGCCATCAAAGCGGAAAAAGTCTTCCCCATCCTGCATTTATCATGGCGCGAGGCAGCTCTGGTTGAGCCAACCGCATGCGCCATTCATGGCATGGATATGATCGCGCTCAAACCGGGCAGCGAGGTGCTGCTCTTTGGTGCCGGGCCAACCGGGATCATTCTGGCCCAACTGCTCAAACTCAATGGCGCGGCCCATCTTACCGTCGCGGCCCCTGCCGGACCCAAGCTCGATCTGGTTTCCCGCCTGGCTGCTGATGAGGTCGTCCCCATCGATCGCAACGCCGCCACCGCTCATCGCGAACACCTGTTGCGCACCCATCGGCACGGCTTCGATTGCGTCATCGAAGCGACCGGCGTTCCCGCCCTCTGCAACGAAGCCATCGACTACACCCGCATGGGCGGCCAGCTCGTTGTGTACGGCGTCTATCCAGAGCAGGCACGCATCAATTGGAGTCCCTATGAAATCTTCAAGAAACAACTGACGATTACTGGCTCTTTTGCGCAAACCCATTGCTTCGACCGCGCCCTTCTGTATCTAGAGAGCAAGCAGGTAAAAGTAGATGAGATTATCACGCACGAGTTTGCGCTAGCAGAATATGCACAGGCGCTGGACACCTTGCGCTCTCGTCAGGGCATTAAAATTGCAATACGATCCTGAAGGGTAAATGTATCCCCACAATTGTACAATTGCGTTCAGCTATGATAGACTTTGAGTTGAACAGACAGCAAGCAATCTCACCCCCTTGCTGGTGCAACGGGCATTCCTCGCCTGCATCAGCAACAGGATCAATAATAGAACAGGGCGGACAGAGCGATGTTGAAACACATCTCAGTAAGATCATAACGAAGAACCTGCCAACCTGCGCTGCGACGCCTTCGTACAGAGTTCGTAGCGGATTACTTGTGGCTAGAGTTTTATGTAGCAAGGAAGGATACACTCTATGACTATTCGCCCGTATCACCATAGCATTCCACCCGAAATCCTGGCGCTCTCTCACGAGCGCGATCTCCTCCGCCGTCGTGGTCAATATGAGCGAGCCGACGTTCTCAAGCGTCAGATCGAGGATGCCGGCTATGCCGTGAAAGATAATCCCAGAGGGGCGCATCTGGTGATCCTGCCAGGCGTCGAAGTTGATGGAACAACATATCGCACTGCACGTCAATTACCTTCACGGCTCGATGAGCCAGATACCTGCCTCTTTTCCGTCACGATCGTAGGACACAATAACGCCGAGCAAACGCGCCGCTGTGTCGAGAGCGTCCTGCGCCACGCTGGAGATACCAGTCTGGAAATTCTGCTAGTCGATAACGCCTCCCAGGACGATATCGATCTCTGGGCAATCGCGCTCCAGCAGCGAGAACCGCGCCTCCATCTTCTGCGCACATCCCGCACAATGGGAGCCGCAGAAGCGTACAACATTGGCCTGAAACAGTGTCGCGGACGCTACATTCTGCTGCTGGACGTTAGCGTCGAGCTGACCGGAGATATCTTCGCACCATTAGCAAAGACGCTCGCGACCGATCAGGTTGGCGTAACCGGCTTGCGTGGCCTGTGTACATATGATCTGCGCCATTTTGAAGAGAGCCATGAGCCAGAAGTTGAGGTTATCGATGGCCTCTGTCTGGCCTTTAAGCGCTCCCTGCTCAAAAGCGCTGGTCTCCTGGATGAGCGCTATCGCTATCCACATTACATGGATATCGATTTCAATTTCGCGCTCCGCGACCAGGGAGTACAGGCGCAGGTCACACCAGATCTGCCGCTCACCTGCCATTCCACACGACAGGACGCCACCCTGTCGGATGCTGAGCGAACACGCTTAACCAAGCGCAACTTCTATCGTTTCCTGGACAAGTGGGGAGGGCGAGAAGACCTCATCCTCGAAGAGCATCTCGAAGAATAAGCGCTCTAGAGGAGCATGAATACCTACCACTGCAACCAGGGAGGCGCTTCTCTGGTTGCAGTCTTATCATATGCCTGAACCTGTGTTCACATCGCAAAATCGAACGACTTCTCTCAGGCTACGAGGCCGCTTTAGTATGATATGATGAGAACACCGCAGGGAACAACTGGTTTGTCAGTGCATTTACACGAAAGGCAGTACGAACATTGCAAACATTTAAAACACGTAATGAAATTCCAACAGAGTTTAAATGGGATCTCGAAAGCATTTTTACTCGTAACGATAGCTGGGAACAGGATTTCCAGGCATTGCAGAGCCGCATCCCGGACCTCGAAGCGCTGAAGGGAACACTGGCTCAGAGCGGTGAAGCCCTGCTCAACGTCCTGCAAAAACGCGATGAGATCTTCGAGGTCCTTGAGCGCCTCTATGTCTACGCTTCGATGCGCAAAGACGAAGATACAACGAACGGACTCTATCAAGGCATGGCGGACCGGGCCACACAACTCTACGTTCGCGCCACCACCGCTGCCTCCTATATCGAGCCTGAACTCCTGGCACTGCCTCAAGAGACGCTCGACCACTATCTCCAGGACACGCCCGGCCTGGCTCTCTATAAACACCAGTTCGACGATCTCAACCTCAAACGTCCCCATATCCGTTCTGCCGAGGTTGAGGCGGTGCTGGCTGCCACTGGCGAGATCAGCGACGCGCCCGATTCGATCTTCTCTATGATCGATAATGCCGATCTGAAGCTGCCCAACATCAAAAATGAGGAGGGCGAAGAGGTCGAACTGACTCAGGGCAACTACCTGACCTACATTCGCAGCCAGGATCGCCGCGTGCGCCAGGATGCGTTTGAGGCCCTGCACGGCACCTTCCTCAAACAGCGCAACACCCTCGCCGCCACGCTCTCAGCCCAGGTCAAAGTTGATGTTTTCTATACCCGTCAGCGCAACTATAGCTCCAGCCGCGAACGGGCGCTCTCTCGCTACAATATTCCTGTGAGCGTCTACGACAATCTGATCGCCACCGTGAGCGAGCATATTCCCTTGCTCAATCGCTACATGAAGCTGCGCAAAAAGATGCTCGCCCTCGACGAACTACATATGTACGACCTCTATGTGCCGATCGTCGCGGAAACAACTGACGAGCTTACATATCAAGAGGCTTGCAATACCGTCGTGGCAGCTCTGGCTCCCCTGGGAGAGAACTATATCAATAATCTGAAGCAGGGCTTTGCGCAGCGCTGGATCGATGTCTATGAGACGCCGGGCAAGCGCGGTGGGGCCTATAGCGGCGGGGCCTATGGAACACATCCGTTTGTGCTGCTCAACTTCCAGAACAAGCGCGACAGCATGTACACCCTGGCTCACGAGTTGGGCCATTCGCTGCACTCGTTCTATACCCGCAGCCATCAACCCTACCAGTATGGCGACTACACCATCTTCGTCGCTGAGGTCGCCTCAACGCTCAACGAGGGGCTACTTACCGAATACCTCCTGCGTAATACCAAAGATCCGGCTGTGCGGCTGGCGATCTTGAACCATTCGCTGGAAGATATTCGCGGTACGCTGTTCCGTCAGACAATGTTCGCCGAGTTTGAGCAGGAGATTCATAGCCGCGCCGAGCAGGGAGAGCCGTTGACCGCCGATGCGCTGACGGCTATGTACGCCGCGCTCAACAAGAAGTACTATGGCGGTGAGGCCGTCATCGATGATCTGGTCGGCATCGAATGGGCGCGTATCCCTCACTTCTACTACAATTTCTATGTCTATCAGTACGCCACAGGTATCTCTGCCGCCGCCTCGCTGGTCCAGCAGATTATGAGCGAGGGCCAGCCTGCTGTGGACCGCTACCTGAAGTTCCTCAGCTCCGGCTCCTCCGATTACAGCATCAATCTGCTGCAAAAGGCCGGCGTTGATATGACCACGCCAGCACCGGTGCGCCAGGCGTTCCAGTTGTTCGAGGCCCATCTCTCACAAATGGAAGAGCTGCTCAGCTAATTAATTCGTAGCCGCGGGGGGGGGGGGGGCGCAACGCCGCGGGGGGGAAAGGGCCCGCGCCGCAAAACACGGGCCGGACCGCCGAGAAGAGGGGTTGAAGAAAGAAGGAACAGGGGCGCCGGAAAGACCCCA
>JAICIM010000618.1 GCA_025928885.1 Ktedonobacteraceae bacterium
GCCACCGGAACGGTTGTGTGTTGCGTGACGTAGCGCAGACCGTCGTAATCCTCTTTGTATACCGGCTGTTCCAGCATCAAGGGCCGGATATCGCGGTCATCGAGCGCTTCCAGACAGAGCAGTGCCTCGTTGGGGGTGTAACCCTGGTTGGCATCCAGCGTCAGGCCCAGGCCGGGTGCGCCGCTACGAATCGCCTCCACGCGTGCCACATCGTCGCGCAGATCGCCGCCAACTTTGATTTTAATCGTCGTAATGCCGCGCTCCACCGTCTCTTTCGCCAGTTCGTAGCCGCGCTCCGGCGTCACCATCGGGATGCTCATGTCGGTCTCGACCGCGCTGCTAGCAGCGCCGAAAAAGACATAGAGCGGGATGCCATACGAGCGCGTGAGGGCGTCGAGCAGCGCCATCTCCATGCCCGCTATGACGGTGGCCTGAGCGTAATAGACGCTGTGCAGCAGTTGGGAGAGGACGCGCCAGTGGGCCGCATCGCGTCCCTGGAGCAGAGCGGCGCAGCCATGCGCAGCGGCAAGGGCCGTCTCCTGCGATTCGCCGGTGCTGGGTGGAAATGGGGCGCTCTCCCCATAACCGATGCTGCCGTCCTGCAACCTGATCGTGATCAGCACATTGTTGGCAGCTGAGACACTCCCGGTGGAGATGGTAAACGGTTCGAGCAGAGGAATGTTTAATGGTTCGACGGTAACAGATGTAATAGTGGTGCGTGACATACTCTTTTCCTTGTTGTGTGCAATAACTGTGTCTTAAGAGTTAACGGCTGGTGCGATTGCGCTGCTTTCTATTCATTGATGAACCTGGTTGGCTCATGAGCAAGCTCCCTTCCTGGCTGAGATGACATGAAATAACTCATCAGGCTTGTTCGGCCTGACGGGGTGGGGCAATCTTGCCGCTTCCTCATGTCTGTGCTATATTCTGTCAGAGGTATCATACCAGATCTATTTGAAAATATTATCATCGCGGAGGATAGAGTCGTGCCAACTATTACGTATGTTCGTGAAAAAGTGCGGGTTGAGGTGCCGGAAGGCGATGCCGTGCGTTATCCCGCGCTGGAGAATGATGTCCCGGTCTATTGCGGTATTTACAAATTTGCCAACTGTCATGGTAATGGTCTCTGTGGGACCGATCGGGTAGCCGTTTCTCCTTCAACCAATACCAGCCCTCTCACCTTTATGGAGAAGTTCTGGTTGAAGAAAGATCTTCAGAAAAATCCTGATATACGCCTGGCCTGTCAGGTCAAGATCTATGGCGATGTGACCGTCGAGACGCAATGTAAATAGCCTATTTCATACAAGACGAGAGGGTGAAGCGTATCACAAATGCTTCACCCTCTCGTCTTGTTGTTTCTGTTTTGCGGCGTTACCTGACGGCGAAATAGAGCGTACGTGCGATCTGGTCGTTCCAGAGCAGCTCAACTTTGCCTGGCGCTGGTACGGCAAATTCTTCGTTTGTAAAGCCGTTAATGGAGGTTTTGGCTTTGACCGGGACAGATTTACTCTGGAAAAGATGATCGTTCATATACCAGCGGACCGTCACCTGCCCATCTTTCTCCTGTGGAGAAACGCTATAGGTGACGAAAAACTCCTGGTTTACGGCGAAGATCTGTTGTGGCTGTATTGCGACAAAATTATTTTGTTTATCAATACGAGCTGTTATAGCCGCTGATCTGATAACGTCTTTTGCCGGTCCTTCGTCCACTCTATTAGGGGGATCAGGTATCGTCGCTCGTGGCGTCGGCGTCAGATTTGGAGGCGTGCTCAGACCGACAAATTGCTTCATGTTTGTGAGGGTGCCGCTAGCTTTGGCGTAATATCCAGCGCCGGCACAGGCTAGCAGGCTGACAATAATAATGCTGAGGAAGCCACTGATGATGCGATAGCGCGGGATGATCGGTCGAGGCTTGGTGTACATCGGGGGAACATATACGGCCTCTTCCTCAGCTGGTAGTGCTGGCAACAGATGTTCGATGTTCTGTACAGGGATCAGTTGTTGCGTCAGATGAGAAATCCCCGGGTGAATCTGTGGAGCCACCCCGCCCTGATAAATAGCTGGTAACATCGATTGGCGTTGATCTGGCGAAACCTCTAACGGCATCTGTTGATTCTGGGCAGGAGATGCCTCCCGAACGCCCACGCCAGCGGACCACGCCTGTTGCGGCTGATTTTGAAAATCCTGCTGGGCTGGCATATCGGGTGCCTGGGACCAGTACTGGTTTTGCGCCGATGTTTCGGGATGATCGGAGATATGCGACCAGTATTGTTGCTGGTTCGCTTGCTGGTTCTGTGGTGCCGGTTGCCCCAATGGTCCTGACACGTGAGACCAGAACTGCTGCTGATCCTGCTGTGGCGCAGGGTTCTGCTGCTGCCAGGAAGGGGGGGGAGCATCAAATGACAACTGCGGTCCCGCGCTGGGACTCCATTGTTGCGGTGTGGCTACTGATGGGCCACCCCATGATGCTGCTTGCCAGTTATTCGCCTGTGAACGCCCCAAAAGCGGAGATTGCGCCCCGCAGTTCGGACATGGCGCTTCATTTTCTACGCGTGCTGTTTGACAGAATGGACAGAACATCGCCTTCGCCTACCTTGTTTACAGATGTTACTACATCTCACACTAACATTGTTACGGGCAGGTAATCAAGTATTGTTCGGTCGGGTAGGTCAAAATGGCTATGTCTTTTTCTCCCTCAACGCGTCTAAACATGTATCATCGAAAGATTTTCTCGTCCGCTTTCCCTTGAAGTCAAGCCTGTCCAGGTGCTACCATTGAATCGTAAGTGGTCCTTTCTGCTCGCTTGAGCTACCCTTTTCTGAGGTATATGTATGCCTTATGACAGAGACGCAAGAACAATGGTACAACCGACAGGCAGTTGAGCAACTGGCGCAACATATCCCGTTTGAGCGCGATAGCGCCTCAAAAGCAGAACAGATCGAGATGTTGCGTGGTCTGGTGATTCGTTATGGCCGGGAGATGGACCCGGAGCTATTCGGCTTCGAGGCTCGCAATGAACTGATACGCCTCGGCCTATGGTCGCGGATTGGAGATGCTCATGAATAAAAAAACAATCGTGATTACTGGCTGTTCCAGTGGCTTTGGCTATATTACAGCGCTGACTCTGGCCGTGAAGGGATGGCATGTCTTCGGCACCGTTCGTAAAGAGACAGATAGAAATAAGCTGATGGAAGAGGCGGCGCGGCGCGACTGTCAACACAATCTCACCATCCTGTTCTGTGATATTACCCGGCAAGAGCAGGTCGCGCAACTGGTAGAGCAGGTGAAGGAGCATCTGCGAGGTGACGAAGCAATGCAACACGAAGAGAGCGTCCCGCGCCTGGACGCTCTGATGAATAACGCGGGTACGGCCTATGGCGGCCCAATCGAGCTATTGCCTATTGAGGACCTGCGGAGCCAGTTTGAGATCAACCTTTTTGCCCAGATCGCCGTAACGCAGGCGTTTCTCCCGCTGCTCAAAGAGGCCAGAGGGACAATTATTATGGTGAGTAGCATTGGGGGACGTATTGCAACACCCATTGCAGGAGCTTATAATGCTAGTAAGGCTGCTTTAGAGTTTCTGAGCGACGCGCTGCGCGTAGAACTGGTGCCATTTGGCGTACGCGTGGTCCTTGTCGAGCCAATTTCTAGCCCGACCGACATCTGGAATACCAGCCTTGAACGTGCAATGCAACGGATCGGATCGCACCGTAGTGGATCATATGAGCAGCTCTTGCAGGTCTCTGAGCGGTTTGCAAAGCGATTTAGCAAGCGGGGCTTCCCGCCCCAGGTGTTCGCCGATACGATCGTGCGTATCCTGGAGAGCAACAGACCTGGGGTGCGCTATGCCGTTCCTCGTAGTGCTGCCATCCCTATGGTAATAGGTCGCGTGCTCCCCGATCGCCTGCGGGACTATCTGATCCACCGCACGTTAAAATGGTAAGCAGACAGATATCATCTGATTCAACGCTTGTTACCAGTGGAAGCAAATAAAACGAACTACATGTGCGTTGTATACCATAGTGATAGGTAAAATATATGTTTCGACAATATCCTCTTTTTGTCTATAGATTCATGTGTAAAACAATGCCGGTTTCGTTGTTACCCGTTTTTCTAAAAGAAAGGAGCCGATGATGCTCAAGGATACGCTGCTGTATCTTTCGCAAAATACGCGGGTACATGA
>JAICIM010000541.1 GCA_025928885.1 Ktedonobacteraceae bacterium
AGGGCGCGATACAGTCGCGCAACGACAACTCGCGGGAACGTTGCTGGTTTATTTTTGTTCACTTTCGTTATGCATTATCTGTGAATTATGTTCTTTCTTACTTATCTCTTTCTTTTACCGGGAGCTCTTCTTCTTCTTCTTCTGTTTGCACTTCTTCCTGTAACGAACGCCGATTGCGGCTGTAGCGTCTGAAGAGAACCACTGGCACGACCAGCAGCGCAATTACAAAGATATAGGCGGCTATGTTGGCGACGGTTCCCCAGATGTTAGCCTGTTGCGGCGTTGTGCCAACGACGGGGGGATACATGCCTGTGATGATGAAGTAGGGATTGCCGCCGACGTAGATGGTGTTGATGACCTGACGGGCCGGAACGTCGATCATTGCCACGTTGCCACCGGCCAGCGCCACAAAGCCAAGCTGCCCATCGTTCGTAATCGCAACTGATCGGGGCTGCACACCGAGATCAATGGTGCGACTGGGCTGATGCGGAGGTGTTGAGCCAGCGTTGACCGGGGCAAGCACATCCAGGCGGTTATGCTGCTCGTCCGGCACATAGACCTCGCCGGTCGTTTCGTCGTAATCCATCGGGCCATACTGTCCACCTTGAATCAGCGGGATCACTTTGAGCCTGTTGAGATCGACGGCAATCACGGTCCCTTTTCTGGTTGTGGCGTATACAGTGGCCCCGGGTGGGATCGAGACGTATTGGGGACCATCGGCTACGGCCACGTTGTTGATGGTGGTGCCTTTGAGCGTGTCGAAGACGGTAAGTTCGTTGGTGGTTGCCACCCAGAGCTGATTGCCCGTATCTTTTGAGAGCGAGGAGGCGACCACCGCCACAGCCAGCCCATAGACTGGCCCTTTGGTCTTAAAGGTATGAGTGATGGCGCAATTAGTCGGATCGATGGCGCTCACCTCAGATGCGCCGTTGCCCGCGACATAGAGCTTGCCGGTGCCTTTATCGACGGCGAGCAGCGAGGGTTGGCCGGGAATTGAGGTCGTGCAGATAGTCTCGCCCGTCCTGGCGGCAAGGATGGCAAGCCGATTCGCCTGTGGCTCTGTCACGTACAGGAAGCGGGCGTCTAAGCTCAAAAGGATGGTATGCGGATCGCCTGTAGCTGGCAAGGTAGTGGTAATTTTCTGCTGCCCCACGTCGATAACGCTCACGCCTTTTGCTGTGCCTGAGACGTAGGCCAGGTTGGGTGCGCCTCCATCGGCATGCGCTACAGGCGTGGTGAGCGGCGAATTGAGCGCGACGAGAAACGCGAGCGTCAGCGCGACGAGAAAAACTGGCATATATCTGGAAGAATGCATATCTCTATCAAAACCCGTCCTTCTATGGTTTTGGCGTCAGCGATGTCCAGCTTTGATTGCTCTGATCGAAACGATACACTTCGGTCGGATACGAAAGCGAGAGATAGACCTGTTCTGGATTGGTCGGCTCGGCGGCGAGGCTGTACATGTTGCCTTTCACGCGTGGAAGAGTGTTCCAGGTGTGTCCTCCATCGGCGCTGCGATAGATGGCCGTGCCAGTTTTGGCATAGAGCACCTGGGGCTGCGAAGGGGCAACTACGATTTCGCCCAGCGAGGATTTAGTATAGACCGGGCTGAAGGTTGTGCCGCCATCATGTGAGACATAAATGCCCGCGTCCCCTGATGCATAGATCGGTCCCTTTGGCCCTGGTGTGGTGAGGCTCAGGACGGCCCCCGTAATGCTTTTGATAACCTCCCAATGTTGACCACCATCGCTGCTGCGTGCCAGCCCATCGCTGCTGCCAACCAGCAGGTGTCCGGGTGCGCCGGGAACGACAAGCAGTTTGGTGAAGCTGCTGAAGGGCAGTTTGCCCGTATCGGTGAAGTGTTGCCCGCCATCCATGCTGACCTTTAATCCGAGCGGGCCGAGATCGTTGAGATAGATATATACCTGATCCGCTGTATCGTTGCCGCCTGCTGCCATGAATATATTGCCAAGCGTGGCGCTGGCGTTGCTTAGCTTCCAGGTACGGCCCTGGTCGGCGCTGGTGTAGAGTCCAAGCGTCCCTTTAAGCGTGGGCGCTACCTGTTGCGTGAGGACGTAGAGATGCTGGTCGTTGAGGGTATTGTTTGTGAGCGAATAAGTCATCATGCCGTCCATCAACTGGCCCGCGCCTCCCGCCGTCACTTTCCAGGTGGCACCGTTGTCTTCGGAGCGAAATAGCCCGTAGTGGGTTGCCAGCAGCAATACTTTGTTGGGCAGAGCGAGCATTGAGTGTGGATGGTTGGCGGCTGTCCCGAAGCCGTTCACACGCGCCGGAGCCGGGGTCGCCGTCTCTGCAACACCTGTATCGCCGCCCCCACAGGCAGCCAGCATCAGCAGGACGCCTGCCATGAGTATTGCGACGAAAGAGCGAAGAACGCGTCCACTGCTGCCTGCTCGTGGTATTGCAGGGTGTGTACTGCGTTCCCGCGCCGTTAAATCTGTATACATGCGTTTCTTTTTCCTATGTTACGGGGTGTTTCTTGATCATCAGGAAACACCCCGAAGATGGGAGCTTCTCATTTAGTAGGGCGTCACTAATTTGACTTTGACTTCGTGTAGCTTGAAATCCGGCGAACGAACCTGAACGCGTATCTCCCAGTCGCCATTCATATCCAGGAAGCCATTAGCGTTAAACCCACCTTGATTGTCGGGCTGGAGATTGACGGTCTGGGTTCCCATATCCATATCAAGCATGGTGGTATAGAGAGAGACGCCCACATTGGTATCTGGTTTGCCATTTTTATCCAGCACCTTGACCGTGAAGGTGTTGGGTCCAAAGCGGTTGGGTGATATTTTGAGCTGGATCGTGTACTGATTGTCGGTCGTTTTCACAGTAGTCGTGAATGGTTTGATCGCCTGTGTTTGTTGCTGGGCCGGTGGAGATTGAACTGGAACTGCAGCGGGTAGCAGCGTACCGGCAAAGACATTCATCAATCCTGTGCAGATCAGCACGCCAATCCCCAGCACAGGCTCCCAGCGCAATGTTTTCGTCAGGCGAGCCTCTTGCCTGCCAACTTCACGCTCCAATTGTTCCACCTGCTCTGGAGGGACGCCAGCCTTCTCTCCGCCTTCTGTGGCGGCCTCGTCAGTAACTTCTGCTGGCTCTGCATCCTCAGCTGTTTCTGGAGTGGCATCTCCCGGGCTGGTTACCTCGGCGGTTGCCACCAGCGAGGCGGCATATTTCGCATAGTCTTTTGCCAGCCGGGGCCGGAAAATTCTGAAGTGGATGGCACTGGTGACCAGTAATGCGGCAACGAGCAGCACTTTGACGACCAGAGCACGTCCGTAGGCCGTGGAGAAAAGCTGGCCCCACGAACTCATATGGATGGTGGCGTTGAAAGGGCCGCTTACCGCCATGATAATCACACCGGTAATTGCCAGCGGCGTATAGCGGGGAAGGACGCTTAGCAACGAGACTGTGCGCTCCTGTAATGAGCGATCATGTAGCACGGGCAGATAGGTTGTGGCGATGTAGAACATGCCGCCAACCCAGAGCGCGGCAGCCAGCAGATGCAGCCAATCAATCAGGACGGCGAAGAGCAAGATGTTGTTACTGGTGGCGGCGGCGTGTCCCGATAAGGTCATGGCGATCAGCAATCCCAGTGCCAGGATCAAATTGATCCAGGAGAGAGCAGCGTCGATGATCTCGGAGCGCTTCTTGATCATGAACGTGTAGATGGCGATAAGCAGGGCCAGAGCGACGATGATTTCGCGCACCGTCCAGTAGGTGCCAAAGCGGCCATTGTTGGAGAGTCCGAGCAGCATGGACAATGACAGCGCTTTGCCATTGGCGATGACCAGCCCCTGACCGATCAGCACGCCCAGGTTGGCAAGGAAGGTCAGTATCAGAACGGGGATGGCGAAGACACGCTCAAAACGGTGCTCCTCCTGTTGACGTAGCTCCTGGAGAATGCCGCTTTCGTCCTGTTCTATCGGCGGAACAAACATGCGCCAGAGTTGTGCGCCGATCCAGAAGATCGTGCCTAACTCGACCAGCGTGACCATGAGAAAGCTGAAGAAGGTTGGCCCGTCAAGCTGACCATTCGCGCCGCCTGTGGCCCCTGTTCCTAGCGTATTGGGGATCGAGGTGGCACCACTTGATTGCGGGACCGTGCCATCAGCTGCCGCGACGCTGAAGAGGAAGGAGCCACTCAGCACATGTCCATCATCGGCGGATTGCGTGCGCCAGATGACGATATAGACGCCCGGCGCAAGATTGGCGGAGAGTGAAAGATCCATCTCACGCGAATTATTTGAGGGAACGTGTGCATCCTGTGTATCCACACGCTGCCTGTTTGTCCCATTGATGACTTGAGCCGTGCTAATGGTCGGGTTGAGATCCTCGCTGAACCACATGCGAACCTGGGATGGCGGGCTTTTCAGGATGGCGCTGTTTGCGGGATCGGATTGTAATAAAATGGCATGGGCTTCGCTGGTGGCTGGCAACAGGAGCCACAGGCAGCAGGCGAGCGGTAGGGCCAATGTGAGAAGTCGCCGCCATACCTTATTTGTGAATACATATTTCATGAGGACATTCCGGTCTTCTTTTTATTCATGCAAGGCATGAATTGTCTATGCTGAGCGTTCCCAGTACGTTGATATGCATGCTTTCTACTGGCTATTCTTTCATAAAGTATAACGTAAATTGGCAAATTTTGGCTCATTTATCAGTAAAGAATAGAGATATGCCTGCTATTTTTCAGGTATATCTCTATGATAACTGTTTTGTAGAGAAGATGACGGAAAGGAGTCGATTAGCGTGCAACTACCATTCTCCATAGCGATATTTTGTTTCTTGCTCTATGATGGTGATTTCCTCATCGTTCAGTCCAAAGGCTGCGTAAACGGCTCTATTTAGCTCTTGCTCTAACTGGCTAATCTCGCTTGTATGCTG
>JAICIM010000218.1 GCA_025928885.1 Ktedonobacteraceae bacterium
CGCCTGGTGGCCCATGTGAGAATGGTGAACCAGGCGCGATACAGTCGCGCGACTACGACGGGAGCGCGATTCCGATCCATTTCGTAATTAGAGTAACTTCCAACCAGAGATGGCCAGGACCGATGCCAGCAGCGGGCGCAAAATGCTGTCAGGGATATATTTGCTGAGCCTGCTACCGAGAAATACGCCGGGGAGCGAACCGACCAACAATAACAGGACCATCGGCCAGTTGATGGTACCTGAGAGCAGATAGCCGATCACGCCTGATGCCAGCAGCATGAATGCCTGGAAGATATCGGTGCCGACCAGTTCGCGTGGTCCCAGCCTGGGGAACAGAAAGGCCAGCGAGACAATAATCAGCGTCCCACTGCCGACAGAGGTGAGACCAACCAGAAATCCCACCACAGCTCCCACAAGCATAGTCAGGAGGGGACGATAGAGCTGCTCCCAGCGATTCACGCCCTTTTCTTCAGGCTTCCGTTGCAACGCTGCCAATTTGCGTCTCTCCTGATTTTTTTGTTCCACCCTTTTCATAAGCAGCGGCTTGAGTAGTAGCAGTGCCGCTACGATCATCAACGTAATGCCCAGCGCACGCAAGATAAAGCCATCGATGAGGTTGTAGTAGTGGGTGCGGAGATATTGCACGAAGCCGATGCTCAATAGCGTTGAGGGAACGCTGCCACAGGCCAGCCAGAGCGCGATTTGAAAGTTCACCGTTTTCTGGCGAATATGCACGAGCGAGCCAGCTGCTTTGGTGACGGTTGAATAGGCGATGTCGGTTCCGATAGCCCAGACGGGCGGAACGCGAAAGAAGAGAATCATGATAGGGGCCAGCAGCGATCCACCACCCATGCCCGTTAAGCCAACAAGCAGCCCGATCAGGAGTCCCACCAGTGAGATGCGATAATCCAATTGCTACCTCCGGTAATCCTTGTTTACTAGAGAGAGTGGGAAGCTCCGTCGCGCCACTCGCGGCTCTACGCTCTGGCTAGCGTGCAATGGGTATCAGATCTTAGCCCCACCAGAACGAGACGGCGACAATGCCATAGAGTCCAATCAGCGTTAATCCTTCCAACCATGTTGATTGGCCATCGTAAATGATAACCGTACTCAAGAGCGATGCTATTCCTAATACGGCGACGAGCAGGGGCGCTAATACTAATGTCATGGGCGTGCTGCCGATCACGAAGCTGAGCAAAACCAGGACTGGAGTAAGTCCCAGGGCCACTTGAAGCGAGCTATTCAGAATCACGCTGATGGCATAATCGGGCTGGTTGCGGGCGGCAAATTGGACACCAACAACATTTTCGACCGCATTGCCCGCCAGCGCCACAATGACCAGTCCCGTAAACGTGGGGGAGATATGCAGGAAGTTGATTGCAGGAGTGAGCGCGGCAACGAACCAGTCGGAGACGAAAGCCGAGCCAACGCCAGCGCCGATCAGCACCACGAGCGTTAACCAGAGGGGCCAGGGCGCGGGTTCTACGAGTGCGCCGGTGGGCGGTTTGGTCGGCAGGCTGGTGGGTCCATCTTTAAGCGAGACCGGGATGCTGGCGATAAAGATAACGAGCAAGATCACCGAGCAAGCGATGCTCAAACCCTCTTCGTGGCCCGCCGCTGGTGTGTGCAGCCCCAGCACCAGTGTTGGCACCGCCAGAGCTGCCACCGCCAGCATGGTGAGCATGGCGATATTGCGTGGGGCAGTTGAGGCAAAGCGCTGGGTGCCGTGCCGCAAGCCACCAACGAAAAACGCGATACCAAGTACAAGCAAACTGTTGCCCAGGATGGAGCCGATGAGGGCCGATTGCACGACGTTGATCAGTCCGGCACGCAGGGCAAAGATGCCCACAAAAAGTTCTGGCAGGTTGCCGAGTGCGGATTGTAAGACTCCTGTGGCTCCTGCTCCCAGATACGAGCCGAGCTGATCGGTTGCCTGGCCCACGAGGGCGGCAAGAAAGGCCAGTGCCACTCCGCTGATAATAAAGATCAGGACGGCATTGGCTTGAAATAACGTCAGGAAGCAGGCCAGCAGGCTAATAGCGAGCGAGCCAAGAATCATCAACCATTCTTTCTTGCTCAGTTGAACGGCTGAAAGGGATACGTTCTTCTGGGACATGCGTTCATTCCTCGTCTCTCTAAATTGGATCGTGCTCTGGTGAGGTGATGGCTGGTGTGATGCAGAGTCTCTCCCTCTCTGCATCTATACTATGGACACGTTCCACTTTGCGAGAAAGCGTCACGCCGCCTGATAGGGCATGTTTGCCCGGCCTGCTCTGCTCAATCAAAGAGCGTTGGCGTCGTCACCATCGGATCGGGTTTGCGCGGCGAGCCATCGCGTTGGAAGAGATAGGGATTTAAGAGGCCATCCTCATCCGTTGGCTTCAATTCGGCCTCCTGAATGAAGCGCGAGGCGAGGGCGTCGCTGCCACGATAGCGCAGGATAGAAGAGAGGAAGAGCAGCTTCTGTGCGCGGGTGAAGGCGACATAGGCCAGACGGCGCTCTTCAGCGATGCCTGATGTGACGATGGGGCCATCTTCGGCCATTGTGAACGAGCGGCGATGGGGAAAGATGCCTTCGGTCAGTCCCATCACAAAAACGACCGGCGATTCAAGTCCTTTGGATTTGTGGACGGTCATCAAGCTGACGCAATCGCGCTTATTTTTGCTGGTATCTTCAGCCTGCTCTTTCAAACGAGCCATAGCACGGAGAAAATGGCGAATCGTCTGATGGCGCCGGGCAATCTCGGTCAGCTCTTCCAGTTCGTCGTAGCGTCCTTCCAGCTTGACATCTTCATGATGTGTTGGCGCTTCTGCTTCCTCGCCTTGATCCTCCTGGTGTTTGCTGTCGTAGTGGCGCAGATGCGTATCATAGGCCAGTTCGCGGATCATCTTGATGGCCTCCGCCGGGTTATTGCGACAACGCGACCAGACCTGTTTGATCAAGGCGACGCAATCTTTGACGCCCAGTTGATGTTCGGCGGCGATGGTATAGGCTTGTTCTTCGCAAAACTGTAACAGAGGGCGTCCTCCCGCAAACGAGCTTAGCGAGCCGAAAAACGAGGGCGTAAAGCGATGCGATGTCTTGCCGGTGCGGGCGAAGTAGTCGCGTGAGGGGATATTGGCTACGGCCCGAAAGGCGGCGTTTTGTTCGCCACAATGGACCGGGGTGAAGACATCATCCCATTTGAGGGGCTGGGGGCCGTTGCGCGAGTCGAGATATTCGCGGTGTACATGGACGCCTTCGATCAGAGCAAGGTAGGCCAGCATGTCGCGCGTCGTTTTGCGCTTGAAGAACGAGGAGCCGCCTGCCGCCCGATATGGGATGCGATGACGTGCCATTGCTATTTCGAGCGAGGCGAGGTGATGGTTTGTGCGCGAAAGGACAAAGATATCGCGATAGGAGAGATCTTCGGAATGCTCACGCCAGGCATGGACAAGCTGTTCAATGCGGTCGGCAATGCCATCGGCTTCGCTTTCCTGATCTTCATAAGCGGTTACCTGGATCGGTGCGCCATCTGGATGCGTGGCCCGTAGCACCTTTTCAAAGCCGGGCGTCGTGTCGTTGTGGCCGATCAGGCGGTTGGCAGCCTCCAGAATTTGCGGTGTTGAGCGGTAATTGTGTTCAATGCGGTATATCTTGCCTTTAGGATACATGGTGCGGAACGAGAGAATCGAGGCTTCGGGGCTGGCACCACGAAATTGATAGATAGCCTGATCGGGATCGCCCACCACAACCACATTATGTTTTGGCGCGGCCAGATATTGGATGAGTTGATATTGAGAAGGATTGGTGTCCTGGGTTTCGTCGATCTGTAAATAGTGGTAGTGATTTTGCCATGTCTTGCGCAGCTTGGGGCTGCTTTCCAGCAGCAGTAGCGGCACATAGATCAGGTCGGAAAGGTCGTATTGCTTCTCTTTTTGTTTGGTCTGTTCGTAGCAGGTGTAAAATTCCTGGTAGCGTTCGGCCAGATCGGTTTCGACGCCGAGATGGGAGCGGAAGAAGGCCAGTGATGCTTCGGGGCGTATCAGGCTCTCTTTAGCGCGATCTACGGCTGCTAAGACACTGGCAATCTCAACGTCCCAGTTCATGCCGCGCGAACGGTTGCTGCGCCAGGGTCGAATGATATCTTCTGCCAGCCATTGGCGGGGATCGCCACTGAGCAAGCGCTGATTGAGTTCCTGTGGCTTCCATTGCAGTTTTTCGCGCAAGATCTGATGGCCCAGGCCGTGAAAGGTCACGACGCGCAATGTTTTCATCTCTTTGGTCGCGAAGCCACGAGCTTTGAGCGCCTTTAACGCACGTTTCTCCATCTCATCGGCGGCGGCACGCGTGAAGGTGACACAAAGAATAGATTCGGGCGCGATCCCCTCGTCGGCGATCAGGCGTACCAGGCGCTGCACGAGGATGGAGGTTTTGCCGGTTCCTGCGGCGGCAATGAAGGCGGCAGGACCATCTTTATGAGCAATCGCGGCGGCTTGCTGCGGATTAGCGCTAAAAGTAGGTGCTGTACGAGCGTTCGTCTTAGGTTTGGTTCCCTGTGAGGCCATGCTAAGCATCTCTTCCTTGTCTATAATTATGCATTCTTGGCGATCATCGGTGTGAGAGCGCGGGAGCGAATTGTCACCCCTGCCACATCTGCTTCGAGGTTCCGGGCTACTGTTCGGTTATAGGATGCGTCCTTCCCGGATCGCGGCCCCATTGCCGCCTCTCTATTATGCATGTGCTTTACTCTGATTGTATGTCATGCCTGTTTCGGAGACGTACTATATCATGCTCCGATGAGTCCTGACAAGATGGGGCCGTCGCGCCTGATTTGAAGCGCAAGAATCGGATAGTACTCTTATTGCTTTTACGATATACTTCGTCCATCGAGCAAACGCGGTTCTTGCTTTGTGAAAAATAGAACACATGTCAGTATAAAGGACGGAGAGTGTGTATGCATAGGGTGATCACACCGAAAATACTCTACTTTGGCACGCCGGTTGTCTTGATCAGCACACGTAACGAGGACAGCTCGTTCAATCTGGCCCCGATGTCTTCGGCATGGTGGCTGAACCAATCCTGTATGCTGGGGATGAGCGCTCGATCGAAAACGGTTGAGAATCTCTTGCGCGAAGGTCAGGGCGTCCTCAATCTGCCCTCAGCAGATCTTGTTGCGGCGGTTGATCGGCTGGCGCTAACGACCGGGCGCGATCCAGTTCCCGACTATAAAGAGAAGATCGGGTATCGCTACGAAGCAGATAAATTTGGCATTGCCCAGCTCACTCCGCTGCCTGCCGATCTGGTCAATGCGCCGCTGGTTGCAGAGTGTCCGATTCAACTGGAGGCGTATGTGAAGCAGGCCCACCCGTTTGATGAGAAGCATGGAACCGTCAAGGCAATTGAGATGAGCATTGCACGTGTGCATATTGATGAGGATCTACTTGTGCCGGGAACGGAGAACTATATCGACCCCGAGCGCTGGAACCCGCTGATTATGAGCTTCTGTGAGTTTTTCGGCCTCAGCGGCAAACTCCATCATTCGCGGCTGGAAGCTGCTTTCTATAGGTTGCCTCGTAATAGGGAGGTTCAGGAGAGCTAAAATTATTCGTGTGATGATGTTTCTCAATCTCTTGCATCAAGCCAAAAACCAGGGCGGTTTTTGTCGTCTTTTGAGGATATACTTTTATCAAGAAGTTAAGCGAACAAGAGATATGATAAAGAGGCAAAGGAGAAAGACATGAAACTGAACGATTTCCGCCTGCTGGTCAACGATTTCGTGGCATCCTTTCACTTCTGGCACGAGATTGTGGGTCTTTCCCCGATCTTTCGCGACGAAAACAACATCTATGCAGAATTAGATGCTGGCAATGTGCGGCTGGAACTGCTCGACGCCTCCTATTTTGCCAGATCGATTGGGGCTGCCCAACCGGCACCAGTGCAGGAAGGTTATCGGGGAGTCGTTGTGTTCGAGGTCGATGATCTGGAGGCAGCTTATGCTGATTTCGTCAAGCGCGGCGCTCCCTCCCTGGCCGCCCCACACGATCATCCGGCGGGATTTGCCCGCGTCGCACTTCTGGCGGCTCCCGATGGATATGTGCTTGAACTCTTCAAATCACGCGGCAACTTTCCACATTAAAAAGCAGGGGTGAGTGACATGAAAAGCAGTGAGACCTATCCGATCCTTGCATGTGAAACGCAGCATGATTGGGAGACGTGGCTTGAGCAGCATCACGGCGAGGTCAGAGGAGTATGGCTGAAGTTTGCGAAGAAGGCCAGCGGTCTGTCATCCATTACGTACGATGAAGCGTTAGATGCAGCCCTCTGTTATGGATGGATTGATAGCCAGGCAGCATCATATGATGAACAGTACTGGCTGCGAAAGTTTACCCCGCGTGGCCCAAGAAGTAAGTGGTCACAGATAAATCGTGGCAAAGTGGGAGTCTTGCAGGCTGCTGGTAGAATGCGTCCGGCAGGGATCAGGCAGGTTGAGTTAGCTCAGGCGGACGGACGATGGGAAGCTGCGTATGGTGGGCAGATAAAGACAAGTTTGTGATGGTAGCAGTATGGTTTGAGAGAAGGTCCAGGCACAAAAAGAATGGCTGCCTGGACCTTCTCTTTTTGGAGCAAATGCGCAACTGCAACAAAAAGAGAGCATGTATCGTAATGTTAGAAAGTTGAGATAAAGAAGCTGAGCGAAGAGCAATTCTTATAGTCTTTTCTTGAGATTGTGATACTATAAAAGCAATGTTTCGGGTGCCGGTCAGGAGGGGTTTGGAGTCTTTCACCATACGCTACAATACGTGGAGTGGACCGATGGATACAAACTCGATGTGGTCATTAGATGGAGCTGCCTGTGCGAAAGCTACAACCGATAGAGATAGCTGAAGGGGCATTGATGGCCGATCTGGCCGTTATTTTTCAGTTAATGGCAATCTATATTCCCATCGTGGGCGATTTTTTTCGCATGCCTATTTTTGTGGTCTTTGCGATCCTGGTGTTACGGCGCAACCTGTATGTTGGTATTATGACGATGTGCGTGACCTGGTTTATTCTGGGAGTCATCATCGGGCCGCAATATCTGATTGCCCCTTCGCTGGAAATGATGGGGGGACTATTTCTCGGCGTTACGATGAAGTATCGTTGGCGTCATTCGCTGCTCCTGTTGAGCGGCGTCTCCTGCGGCGCGTTTGCCATGTATTGCCTGGTCCTGTTGTTCACGATAGCCAGCGGCACACCTGTCGATACTTTTGTCCATTCGCTGCAACGATTGTATACTGCATTGATCTTCGTCGCCAATACGCTTGCAGCGCGGGTGGGCATCGGTCACTGGTGGCAGCTGCAAATCTATCCCATGATTACGGCTCTGGTTACCTGGGCTTTGACGTACTGGTGGTTCTCGTTTTATTGTGTCCTCTGGGCCGCCTTCTGGTTTATGGTCCTGCCTATCTATAGCGTCACCAGTTCCCTGGTTCGCTTGCTTGGGTACGATGTACGTCCTTTTCCCGGTGGTAGAGTGGGGTGGTGGTTAGAGCGTAAGAGGCGGCGTATCGTCAAACTGGTTATCAGGCGGCGTCTAGCGAGAGCACGCAAAGCTGCCAGGAGAGAAGAGCAGCAGGAGAAGCAGAGGGTGGAAGTATGAGTCCACTACTGGATATACAACATGTGACCTATAGTTATCCAATCCCAACGGGGCAGAGCGAAAAGGACTCCCCGGTAGCTGTGCTGCGTGATCTCAGTCTTCAGATTCGAGAGGGCGAGTATGTGGTGTTGTTGGGGCATAACGGTTGCGGCAAATCGACTCTGGCTCGGTTGTGCAACGCGCTGATCCTCCCTGATAGGGGCCATGTGTTAGTAGATGGATATGATACGCAGGATGCCGATCAGATCCGTACTATTCGCGACAACGTGGGAATGGTTTTTCAGAATCCCGACAATCAAATTATCGCAACGGTGGTGGAGGACGATGTGGCCTGGTCGCTCGCCGTTCGTGGCTGGTCGCGAGCAATGATTAAAGAACGGGTTGAGGCGGCGATGGCGGCTGTAGGTATTGCTCATCTGCGCGACCGGCTCCCATCGAAGCTCTCCGGCGGACAGCGGCAGCGCGTCGCGCTGGCGGGCATTCTGGCCCTACGTCCGCGCTGCATCATTACTGATGAAGCGACCTCGATGCTCGATCCCCTCTCGCGCCAGGAGATCACTCAGCTACTACATCAGCTGCATCAAGAGCAGGGATTGACATTGATACAGATAACGCATCTGCTGGAAGAGGCGGCCCTGGCACAACGCGTGGTTGTCATGGAACAGGGGCAGGTGGTGCTGGATGGACCGCCCGCAGCTATTTTTCGTGACCTGGACCTGTTGCGTTCGCTCAAACTGGAGATCCCCGAGCCGCTGGTGCTGGCTGAGCGCTTGAGGCAGGCCGGCGTTCCTCTTTCGCCGGAAGCCATTACCCTGAATGCTATTGCGGAGGAGTTAGCGTCTTGACCGAGCCAATTATTACCGCTTACCGTCTCTCTTATGTCTATCAAAATGGCTCCACGCGCCGCGCTGCTCTGGAGAATATCAATCTGGAGATCCCACGCGGCAGTTGCGTTGCGCTGATTGGTGTGACTGGATCGGGCAAAACGACCTTGATTCAGCATTTTAACGGGTTGTTGCACCCCACATCTGGAACGGTGGTGGTGGATGGCATTGATGTTGGCGCTGATAAGGCGAAGCTGCGGGCGTTGCGCCAGCGCGTCGGCATGCTCTTTCAATTTCCAGAGACGCAACTCTTCGAGCGGACCATCTATGCTGATGTGGCGTTTGGGCCACAACGCATGAGGCTGAGTAAGCGCGAAGTGCGCAGGCGTGTGATCGGCGCGTTGGAGCAGGTGGGTCTGCCGCACCAGGAGTACGCGCAGCGCTCTCCCCTCGATCTCAGTGGCGGGCAGAAACGGCGTGTTGCTCTGGCTGGCGTGCTGGCCATGACTCCCTCAATTCTGATCCTCGACGAGCCAACGGTCGGACTCGATGCCGAGGCGCGGGCCGAATTTTATGCCTACCTGCGCCATATCCAGCAGACGCAAGGGACAACTATCGTGCTGGTGACGCATGACATGACCGAGGTAGCAATGCTGGCCGAGCAGCTCTTTGTTTTATATGATGGGCGGCTGGTAATGCAGGGAACGCCGCGCACTGTCTTCGGGCAGGTGGAACAGTTGCGCGAATGGGGGCTGGCGGCTCCTCCCTTGAGCCAGTTGCTCCAATTGTTGCGCAAACGCGGCCTGGAGCTGCCACTCACGACCTTTACATTGGAAGAAGCCTTCGTCGCGCTGAGAACAGGGGTTGGGCTGCCAGAGAGAAACAGCGTTTCAGAAATATAGAAATATGAAAGATAGATGTTATGCTGGGAAATGTTTCGCTGGGAACCTATTATCCGGGCAATAGTCTGCTGCATCGGTTGCAGGCCAGGACGAAGCTCTTAGCGCTCTTTGGGATTGCGTTCTGGATGCTGATGGCGGTGCGGCATCGCTGGCATTTCACCCCGTTTGTGGTGGCGCTGCTGCTGCTTGGCCTGGGTACGCTGCTCTCTGGCATCTTGTTGCGAGAGATGTGGCGGCGCACGCGTTTTCTGATCTTCCTGATCGTCATTGGATCACTGACGACGCCGTTTGCCCCTGGGGACGATCCGCGAACGCTCTATACGCTTGGGCCGTTCGTCACCTCGTATGGGAGTGCGCAAAGCGTCGTGCTGGTCTGCTGGGTGCTACTATTTGTCTGTTTGCTTGCCTCGCTGCTACCCGTAGAGGCGTTGAGCTGGCTCAAGCGCAGGAGAGCGCTGTTCATCCTGCTGTTCATCGTGGCGGCGTTGGGATTTCTGCTGGTCTATGGTCCTCCGCCCGGGCAGCACTTTAACATTGGCCCGTTGAATGTGACATATGGCGGCGTGTGGCTCCTGGTGAGCGTCTCTGTCGCTCTGTTCAGCCTCTTTGCCTTTTCGCTCTTGCTGACG
>JAICIM010000663.1 GCA_025928885.1 Ktedonobacteraceae bacterium
CTGTGACGACGGTACGCGATGAGGTCAAGCCCTTGCTTACAGCTGTTCAGGAGACAGCTGGCATTGTGAAAGATACGGCGAAAACAGCCGGGAGTGCCGTTTCCAGAGTGAATGTCATTTCACAGCTGGCCTCCGAATTTGCTCTGGGACCGGGTGTACGTGTCGTAGCTGCTCTGGTGTCTGTCCAACAAATCATGCGCATCCTGCTGGGCAAGGGGTATGTTGCCTCTCGCTATGAAGAGCGCCGCAGACAGCAGATGGAAGCCGGAGCGGGAGGGCAATAACATGAGTATTGCTGTAATGGCAGTGAATCCTGTGATAGAGACCGGCGGCCAGATTGCCGCGATTGTTATCTGCCTGTTCATCTTTGTGCTGGTGGTGGTCTCGCTGGCATTGCACTTCGCATTGGCGTTCGCATTTACCTGGGTGCATGAGAAGTCCGAACTGGTCAAGCAGCCGCGCCCCAAACTGGAAAGTGTCAATAAGGCAACGGAAGCAGCCTTAGAGGGCGTTGAGCCGACCGCAATTGAGAATCCGGTTGTGCGTACGGTCGCGACGGTGCCGGTGAAAGTACACGCGGCTGAGCAGAAGGTCGATCAGGCGAGCGATCGTGTCGCGGGCGCACTGATCGAGCTACGTGCGCGAACGTTCCAGGCCCAGGCCATTGCCAAAGCATTTATGGCTCCCGGCTTGATACGTCGTCCATCTGCTCCAGAACTGGTTGATAAAGAGGGACTGGAGTTCAAAAGCCCTGGTTATCGCCGTTTGATGGAACAGCAAGCCTCTGAAATTCCAGTTGCGCCTGAAAGTGGCGATGGCTATGCTAAAACGGTTACGGCGTCGCAATTGAAACATGTCCCTTCTCGTTGAGTATGTCCGGGAGTTTGGTCATTTTCAACGCAATGCCCGGCTGTACCTGATCAGCAATGCACTGAGTGGCGTGACGCTTGGCATCATCCTGGTTCTCTATAACCTCTACCTGACAGCGCTAGGATACAGGCCAGATTTCATTGGTCTGGTACTGTTTATCCTGACGCTTGGCGTTGGCATTGCCATCTTCCCAGCCGGTGTGTGCGTCGATCGCTTTGGGGGTAAGGCGATCTTGATCTGGTCAAGCGTGGCAATTGGTATTTGTGGCGCTGGGCAGATGCTTTTTCGTCAGCCCGGACCCTTGCTCGTCAGCAGCTTTCTTGTGGGCCTTGCCAGCGCTTTTGTTTACGTCGTCAATGCTCCCTTTTTAACCACTAATAGTACACCTGCGGAGCGTGCTCATCTCTTCAGCCTGAACATCGTTGTAACGCTGGCAACCACCGTGCTTGGCGAACTGCTAGGAGGAGTGTTACCGCTCTGGTTTCGTACGCTGCCCTGGCTGATGGCTCCTTTGCCGTCCCGGCTCTCGTGGGCTTTGGCAAGCGGGCCGGAACCACGTTCGTATCAACTGGCGTTATTGCTGGCCGGGATCATCGCTGCGCCCAGCTTTCTGCCCCTGTTCCTGATGAGCAATGATCGACCCGTACCTCCAGTTGTGACCGTTCCAGTGAGCGTGCGTGACCGTGTGCCGCTGCAACAACGGATGCGCCTCACGTTTGCGCACTGGCGGCGTGAGACCTCGTTGCCGGGGCTGTTTGTGAGTCCAGTCGTTGTGCTTACAGCAGTGCAGGTCTTAGTCGGTTTGGGTGCTGGACTCTTCATTCCCTATTTCAACCTCTATTTTGTGCAGCATTTAGGCGCCTCCTCCGCGCTCTTCGGGCTGATCGACGGGGGCGCAAATGCTTTCAATGCGTTGCTGACCTTGCTGGCTCCCCTGCTGGCCGTGCGTCTGGGCAAGATCAATACGATTACGTTTACTCGCCTGTTGAGCGTGCCTCTTTTATTGATCATTGGCTTCTCGCATTTCTTGCCGCTGGTGGTGGTGCTGTATTTTTTGCGCCAGGGGACGATGGATATGGGAGCCGGGCTGTTCCAGGTGTTTTCGATGGAGGCGATTCCCAGACAACATCGTGGCCTGGCAAATAGTGTCTATCAGGTTGCCGGTCAATCAGCATCAGCCATCAGCACCCCTCTCGGCGGGCTGATCATTGTCCATATCGGCTATCCGCCCGTGTTTGTCGCTGCTGCTCTGCTCTATGTGGTGGCGATTGGTCTGCTCTATCTACACTTCCGCCACGATGAGAGACGAGATGAGCCTGTTGTGGAGTTGGTGAAGGCGGCTGATTCTCCCGATCATTCCGATATCTCTTCACCTATTTGAAGTATTGTAGAGTTTCATTGCGTTCTATCTGGACAATGGTGTATGCTTTTTATTGAACTGATAATAGTGAAGTCTATCTATGCGAACTGGAGGTCGCTATGGCGCAGGGCGCGATTCTGGTTGTTGGTAGCTTGAATATGGATCAGGTAGTACGTGTACCGCATATGCCCGTTGTGGGCGAGACGTTATTGGGGGCCGGATCTCTCAAGCTGATACCAGGAGGGAAGGGAGCGAATCAGGCGGTGGCGATGGCGCGTCTGGGTGGGCAGGTGGCGATGGCCGGGCGTGTGGGCCGCGATCCCTTTGGAGAGCGTTTGCTTGGTGCGCTTAAGAGCGAACAGGTTGATGCAAGCCTGATGGTGACTGATCCGCGCGAGGCCAGCGGGGTTGCCTTTATTTTTCTGTCGCCGGATGGTGATAATGCGATTATTGTTGCAGCCGGGGCGAATATGCAGGTAGGCGTTGATGAGGAGCAATTTGCACATATTGTGGAGGCTATGCGTCAGGCCAGCGCCCTCGTACTGCAATTGGAGATTCCGATTGAAACGGTCAAACGGTTGACGAAAGCAGCGGCGGAGATGGACTTACCAGTTATTTTGAATCTTGCTCCAGCGCAACCTTTGCCACGCACGACGTTGAGCCAGGTTTCTGTGCTGATCCTCAATGAGACTGAGGCAAGCATCCTGAGCGGGCAGCGGGTCGAGAGTGTGGATGATGCGCGTATTGTGGCGGCGGTGTTGCAGGGATATGGGATAGAGACGGTGGTGATAACTCTGGGTGCGCATGGGGCCTTGCTGGTGACGACCGATGATGCTGGAAAGAAACAGAGCATTTATCAGGCCGCACCCAAAGTAGCGGTGGTGGATACAACGGCAGCTGGTGATTGTTTCGTTGGGGCGCTTACGGTGGCGCTAACTGAGGGGCAGCCGCCCGAAGATGCGTTGCACTTCGCCGTTCATGCCAGCGCTCTAAAAGTCACAAAGTTTGGCGCACAATCCGGTCTACCCACGAAGGAGGAAGTCCTTGCCTCGTATCATTCTTGACACTGATCCCGGTATCGATGACGCCCTCGCTCTTTTTCTGGCGTTAGCTTCGCCTGAAGTCCAACTTGAGGCAGTGACAACGGTTAGCGGCAACGTGCATGTCGATCACACCACGCGCAATGCCCTTGCGCTGTTGACTCTGGCCGGGCGCACGGATATTCCTGTTGCGCGTGGCTGCGCCGATGCGCTGGTAATTTCGGCAGTACATGCGGCAGAGGTGCATGGCAATAATGGTGTTGGTGGCGTTGAGCTGCCTGTGCCTGCTATACAACCTGTCGCTCAGCATGCGGTCGATCTGATTATTGAGCGTGTGCTGGCGGCTCCAGGGGAGATTACGCTGGTGCCAATTGGTCCGCTCACCAATATCGCGCTGGCCCTGCGACACGAGCCGAGCATTGCTCAGAAAGTGCGCGAGGTGGTGATTATGGGTGGCGCGGTACGTGTTCCGGGCAATATCACTCCCGCTGCTGAATTTAATA
>JAICIM010000036.1 GCA_025928885.1 Ktedonobacteraceae bacterium
GCTAGCTTACGTGCGTGCAGCGTCTCTTCCCAGGTCTCCTCTTGTGCTAAGCGGGCTGCCACATCGGGTGACCAGAGAGAAACTGTATCTTGTCCTGAGCGTGTGCTGAGGGGTTGCTGGCGGTATAGTTGCAAAATATCCTGTGGCTCTTGTGACTGAAGAAATGCCTGTGGGGTTGAAGCGAGCAATGCCTGTGCGCCCAGACCACTGATAGCAACGCGAGCCTCGGTCTCGTTCGTCGTTGTGTGCAGCAGTTGGTGGAATGTGACCGGTCGTGTATCAATAGCAGGAGCTTCCAGGGCAGCAAGCGTGGCGATCCAGAACTCAGGTCGATCAACGCCTGTAATTGCCAGAAATGGATGCTGACATGCCTTTGCGATACTCTCGGCCTCTCGCCACGCCTTTGCTGAGAGAGACTTCCTATAGCCTATAGATGTAACGCTGAATGGTGCCTGTGTATGGTGAGAGGCCAGGAAAATAGAGAGGGCCGAAGCACTGCCGCCACTGGTCAACGCTACGAGCTGTTCGTGGGGAGGGAGCATGTTTGCTGTGGCCTGATCGAGTAGCGTGTGAAGTTGGTTCGCGCGGTCGTCAGATGGGGCAGGCGGTTCGTCGAGGTGATAATCGGTTGCGTGGTTGACAACGGTGCTCGCCCGCTGCCAGCGCAATATGGAACCAGCTGGCACCACATAAATATCTTTAAAGATCGTCCAGGGGGCCGGGATAAAGCCGTAGCGATATAGTGCATCCAGCCCAGCAAGATGCAGACGACGCGGAACGCCCAGCGTGAGCAGAGCTTTAATCTCGCTGGCGAAGAGCAGGTTTCCCTCGGCAGGCCAGTTTTCAATATAATACAGAGGATGCTGCCCGGAGAGTGGGCGACGGTAGACAAGGGTGCGGCGATCTGGCACCCAATCGAGTACTGCTGGTTCGTCGTTCTGTTGCATCGCGTACGCGGGATCAGAATAGGCCACAAGGCCAGCGCCGGGCTGTGTTGTGCGAGCCGGCGCTCCTCCGTGCGCACTGAGCACCTCTTCCATTGTGAGCAGCGTTTGCTGGATAATGTCCTGTGGCACCTGCTCGCCGGTCAGCCATCCTGCAAGTATGGGCATCTCTATTTCCTATAAACTGTTTCTATCAATCTATGTTTTCAGTTGTTTCTGTCCTTGCGCCAGGGAGCATCTGAACGGCGCATCCAGCGATCATTGAAATAAATGTAATTGTCGTCGCGATCAAAGAAAGAATCGGTCAGATCGCAATCGCTCCATTCTGCAATGATGCCTTCTGTGCGCAAATTCAGAACGATTTGTTGAATAGTGACCGGGCCATCGCTCAGATTGATGCCGGGGAATAGCTCTTCGCTCAAATCTCCCTCGTACTCAACCGGCTTCTCGTCGCTGGTCCCTCGTAGCACATAATAAATGTACATAGTGTAATTCCTCTTAAACCTGATTGTATGGTGGTGGTTTGCAGTGTTCTTATGATATACTAAAATCCTCACATTGTCAGCAGGTAGAAATGGAGGAGCAAATGCTGCCGGTACTTTTGGACGGTAAGGTGATGCGTATTGCTCAAGGGTGGAATGTAATGGTATATTTTGAAATGATACTCAGGCAAAACAGTCGCCCATATCGAAGGTCTGAGTATCTCGTAACGTGTGTTTTTCGAGTGGGTCTGTAAATGACTTGGGATAGGAGTCATGGATGATCATTTTCCTGCTCACGCTCCTCGCTGTGGCACTTGTCGTGATTTTTGTTGGTTTCCTTCTCTCAGCCAAATCTGCCCATACACCTGAACAATCTGGGATTTCTTATGCCGGGCGTATTGAGCGCACTGAACGGTATACAAAATCGCGTCGTGCATATGGCAGTTATGGGTATGGAACAACCGGGCGTGCTGTGCGAGCATCTCGTGGGTTAGAAAAGCGTTCTGGTAGTAACGTGGCAGCACTCGTGGATGTGCGAGGACTATTTTCGCCACATGTTCATCAAACGCCCTGGCTGGGTCTGGCGCTCGTCTTAGGAGTGTTGTGTCTAAGTGGAGTTCTTTTATTTAGGGTATGGTTACCTGGATCACCTGTTCTGATTGATGCCTATCCCGATGCCGCCGCCTCCACACCACCTCCGACCTCTGCAACGACCAAGCCCGCAACGTTCACCGAAACCATCGGCGTGACGAAAGCATTGGAACGTATCAATCAGCTAGATCCTCAGCAATATAACACGTCACAGGAGTTCAACACCTGGGCGTATTCGACTTGCTCTGCCGCTTCCATGACAGAAATCGTCAACGCGTACAACAGGTATTACAACACCGGGAAGCAATACAGGATCACGGATATTTTGAAAGTCGAGGCCGGCTTGAATGAAATCTCACCTGAATTGGGATTGCTGAGAAGTACCGGCTTAGATCATACCCTGGCGCAGTTTAATCTACAGGTCCAGTGGCTCAATAATCCTTCAGTTGATGATCTTGTCAAAGTTGCCAACGGTGGCCGACCCATCATCATTGACTTTCCTCCTGATCGGTGGGATGGTGGTCATATTCTCGTTTTTCGTGGCGGCAACAACACATCCGTCTATCTGACCGATTCGTCTCGCTTGAACATGCAGGTCATGGCACGCCCAACATTCTTGAAATACTGGGCCGGTTTTGCTGCGGTAGTAACATCCAAAAAGTAGCTAAAAAAATGCAACAAAAACAGGATACCCACACAACGGGTATCCTGTTTTTTGCTTATTTGACTTCGGTGGGGGCTTCTTCCTTTGGCTCCGGCGGGATATGGAGCTTGATGCGACGGAACGCTTCGGCATATTGCATATCCAACCCCTGTTTCTTTTTGGCCTCTTTTGCTACATCAGCTGAGCGCTCGCGGACTCGTACTGATATATCGGAGTCCGAATCAAACTGCGATGCGTGGCACTTGAGCGCCTGGCCTTTCAGATCAATCGTTTCTGTGACATCAATGTAGGTATTGACCTCTCTGGTGCCAAAGAGGTAGAGTTCATGCACGCGATATGGCAGCAGCCCTTCAGCCAGCAATTCACGATAGGCGCGAGGATTGCCGATCGAGGGGAAGAGCGCATCGACAACAATGCTGCCTGTTGCGCGGTGATCTGGATTATTCAAATAGCCAGTAGCGTCTGGCTCCTCGTTGGGATCTGGCGCGAAGAAGAGCTGCGTTGGATCATGCGTAATCACGATACGGGGGCGATATTTGCGGATCAGACGCACAACCGCTTTCCGGGCCGCCTCGCTATTTACAAGGTGTCCATCGGGGAAGCGAAGGAATTCGACCGCCTGCACACCGAGCATTTCGGCTGCCATACGCTGTTCCTGTTCGCGTAAGAGCATGAACTCAGCGTCGGGTGTACCGGGAACCTCGCCACCCTCGGTTCCATCAGTCATAATGACCCATACGACCTTTTTGCCCTGTTTGGCCCAGCATGCGCTGGACGCCGCTGCTGCAAAATCATCATCATCTGGATGAGCGCCAATGACCATCACCTCATATTCAGGCGTTGTGACTACCTGTATTGCTCCTGGCGCATTCCGATCTCCCATTGGTGATACCCTTTCCGTGGTCGTTTTCAAGTTCGCTCAATAGAGATGGCGCATGTCAAGCTCATTGAGCTAAAGATACAATCGTATGTTCAAACGCTGCTATGATTTCGTTTATTCCTACAGCACGCCCCGCCAGCATATCCAGCCCGATAGCTCGCTCATAGAGTCCTGTTTGGAGCAGCTCTTGCTCTTCGGCTGTATGACCAAGCAGTTGTGCGAGCCGCTCTGTATCCCAGTGAAGGAGAACGCCGGCTTGTAACAGGCTTCCCGTACGACGCCGAATCATATCCATGCCCACCACTTTGCGCTGTCCCACAACCACCTCATATGGCGAAAGCGTGCCATAGCAGGCCCGGTTCATCAATAGCTCATAGGCGCTGGTTTCCGGCTGTTTGCGCAGGGCGCGTTGTGCGTGTGCCTCTGCTGGCGGTACGGCGCGGGTTTCAATGCCTGACTCTCGTAGCGCGGCAACCCAGGCTTCGCCGAGCCAGCGATATGATTCGACGATATCACTGAGAATAAGCGGATGCCCGGCAGGTAAGACGACATCCAGGTCGAGTAGGTGCGAACCGACCAGCACCGCCGTTCCGCCTGCCCGCCGATGGTAGATGGGTAATTCCAGCTCTGCCAACGCGTTTGGGTTAAGGAGCGTGTGCTTCTGGGAATATCCCAGCACTAACCCTTCAGGTTCTGCCATTGACCAGTAAAGTACCGCTGGATCGCCCGGCTGTATATTACTAAGCAACCGCTCACTTTGCTCGATGTGGCGTTGTTGATCGGCAAGAGTGAGCGGGTAAATGTGCCATTTATTCTTGTACGTACTCGTATTCTGCAATCGCTTTCTCCGCTGGAGCGCGTAAGATCCATCCTGCGACGGCAGCAATCAAGCTCAGGCCAGCGCCAGCGAGCAGCGAGACAGGAGCGCCAAAGAATTGCGCCAGACCGCCCGTGAAGAGGTTGCCCAGGGGAACGCTTCCAGCAAACACCAACATATATACGCTCATTATTCTACCACGCAAATGGTCGGGCGAGATGGTCTGAAGGGTGGTGTTCGCCGTGGCTGAAAAGGCAATCTGGGCGAAGCCCACCGCCGCGATGAATCCCAGCGAGAGCACATACCAGTGCGAAAGCGCAAAGAGCATTTCCAGCATGCAGAAGATGATGGTTGCTAGCAACATATGCGAAATGGTCGGCCTGTTATTGCGCCATGCCAGCCAGAGGGCGGAGAGCAGCGAACCAAAGCCGAAAGCGGATGAGATAAACCCAAAGCCCGCTGGTCCGGCGTGCAGGACATCAGTGGCAAACAGCGGCAACACCACGTTAAAGTTGATGCCAAACAGCGAGACGGTGCCAATCACGATAATGATGAGCAAGACCGCTGGTGCTCGCCGAATGTAGCTCAAACCTTCGCCAAGACTCTGGAACGTCCCCTGCCGCTGCTCCTGACGCTTGTGATTCACCTGGGAATGCAGATGTTTAATATCGATTAATGCCAACCCTGCAATGACGGGAATAAAGCTAATCGAGTTGAGCAAAAAGAGGGAGGCTTCTCCCTGCCATGCGATAATCAGACCACCGAGGCCGGGGCCGACGATGCGTGCCATATTGAACAGCGAAGAATTCAGCGCAATGGCGTTGGGCAGATCTTCGCGCCCTACCATTTCCACCACAAACGCCTGGCGCGTCGGCATATCAAACGCGTTAGTCAGGCCAAGCAAGAAAGCCAGGACATACACATGCCAGAGTTGCACTGTGTTAGTTGCCACCAGAATCCAGAGGATCGCGGCCTGAATTGCTGCAAACGATTGTGTAAAAAGCAGCATTTTGCGCTTGGGCAAACGGTCGGCCAACACGCCGCCAAAGAGCGACAGAAGCATTACTGGCAGAAATTGTAGCGCTCCAACAATACCCAGCGCCCAGGCATCTTTTGTGAGTTGTAGGACGAGCCACGATTGCCCGGTTGTTTGCATCCATGTTCCGATCAACGAAATAAGTTGACCAAACCAGAAAAGACGAAAATTACGGTGGCGCAGCGCGGCAAATGTGCGCAGGAAGCCACTGGCTTTTTTCTCTACGACCTGTTCAGCAGCTAGCGACCTCTCATCCTTTTCGGATATTTGCATGAAGACTCCATTCTAGAGAGCCGTAACTTTTCAGGAAATGATAGCGAACGCGTCAGGCTTCTATCAGCTCCTGAAAAGTTACAACATATATGACATACTATTATTATTTATTCTTCAATTGATTTCTTTTTTGTTGATGTTTCTCTAATCTTATTAAAAGTGATGAACGCATTTGTTCCAGCCCACTGATCTTTTGCTCGATAAGCTGAAGCTGCTCGCGGATTACCTCATCGGCCCGATCCAGCTGGGTTATCTTGCCATCCGCATCGGTTTCCTGGCGGTAGGCCAGTTTGATTAAATCGCGCTCCTCTTCAGCCTGAAGTAACTGGCGAATATCGGCTAACGAAAAGCCTAATAAATCGCGCAATTCTTTGATCTGTTTGATGCGTTCGATATCTTCCTCGCTATAACGGCGGTAGTTTCCTTCGGTACGACCTGTGGGGGGCAACAAACCAACTTCTTCGTAGTAACGCAACGTTCGTTTGGTTAAGCCCAGACTTGTTGCTACCTGCTCAATTGTATACGTTGGTAACTCTTCCGTATTGTGTCGTTCTTGTTGATCTTCTCCGTTGGCCGCAACCATAGTACACCTGCCCTTTCACTTGTGTGGAAGAGATGATTAGTCAGTAGGTGGAAATCTACCACCAGTATACCACAAGATTAACGTTTACGGCAAGGTTAGGGTCACGTTGGAAAGGGTTGTATCCAGGTCAAGTGTGAGCACTCTGGTAGCTTTTAGTAGAAGGTGTGGTACAATTGACTACGTGTATTCTGACGACCTCAGAGAAGCATTACCTGAGTAGGCGTTGTTTCAATACAGTCTGGATGATGCGAGGATGTGTCACTATGCATGATACACTATTTTCTCTGGTTGAGCGTGCGCTTACTGGCAATCAGCGCCCTCTGGAATTTTATCTACGCGATCAGAGCCGCTTACCGGGGCCGCGACCAAATATGGAGCTGGCAAATGATGTCAGCAATCTGCTGGCCGTTTCAGTTTCCAGATGTCCCGATAATGTGCATTCGCTGCTCACTTATTTCGTCAATGGCGATCGAAAGAGGATAGCCAGTAACACGCCCTCGGAGTTTGTGATGCTCTGTGGCATTATGGCGTTTGGCACCTGTACTGCTGTCTATTCCTTGTGGTTGCCAGAAACGTTGAACTTGCTGGATCACTACGCATGCAGCCCTTATGGTCGCATTCGTGAGGGGGTAGAGATCGCCTTTCGCTGTTTGCTGGAGGCTGATCCACAGGATATTCTTCCTCATTTAATGGAACTGGCTACTGATGGAAGTTACCTGCAACAGCGCGTTGCGGTTGCCACCGTATCCGAACCTGTTGTCCTTTATACACCGGATATATTGAGTGCGGCGTTAGAAATGCAGCGTGTAGTGCTGGAACGCTTGCATCAAGCCTCAGCTGATAGTAAAAAGGAGGCGTTTCGTCAGCTCCGTCGAACGCTAGGCTATACGCTCAGTGTGATCACAGCCGCAGCGCCTGATGAAGGTTTTGCGCTGATGAAACAATGTGCTAGCTGGAATGATCCCAACATTACCTGGATTTTGCGCGAGAATTTGAAAAAGAAGCGGCTGGCGAAGTTTACGAGCCATACAGAGGAAGTGGCACGCCTGTTAACCTGATCCGAATGAAGCAATCAGGTATACGGAGGCGTTGCCAGTTCAGGCGGTATGTGGTATCATTGCACGCCGGTAGATTGTAAATCGGTGCCATCACAAGACATTTTTGATTGTCCCAAACAGACTGAGATGGAGCGGGCTTCAGGAATATGTTGATGCTTGCTGCCCTGTGATAGCACGTCATAAATAGGCTACAGAAGAAATAGCAAGGGATGTCGCAGCTTTTTTACGCCATGACCATGCCAGGATTGGAGACGCTGGCCTTCAGTGAAGTTCGTGCCTCCATGTCGGATGCCGAACTGGTCAAATTCTCGCGTGGTATTGCGCTTTTTCGTACCATATCAACTCCCGAAAAATTACTGTCGTTGCGTACAGTGGAAGATGTCTTTTGTACGCTGGCGCATATAACAAGCCTGGGGCATGAGCAGAATGCATTGCGTGTACTGCATAGTGCAACGCTGCATGCCGATATCCACCAGGCTGTAGCGCTGTGGCAGCGTGTTCATCATGGAAAACGCCCGAAAACCTGGCGCGTGGTGAGCCAGAAGGCGGGATCGCATCAGTTTCGGCGTATGGATGCGGGCCAGGCCGTCACCGATGCCTTGCAGCGTGCTTTGCCACGTGCGATGCACCATGCAAAAGACGAGGCAGATGTCGAATTCTGGCTCTGGCTCAATGGGAGCGAGGCGCTGATTGGGTTGAGGTTGAGCGACGCCACGATGCGGCATCGTCGCTATAAACAGGAGCATTTGCCGGCTTCGTTGCGCCCAACCGTTGCGGCTGCTATGGGCTGGCTGGCGCGTCCCACCCCACAGGATATCGTCCTTGATCCGCTCTGCGGTGCCGGAACGATCGTGATTGAGCGCTGCCTGCTTGCTCCCGTCGAACGCGCTTTAGGCGGCGATATTCGCGAGGAAACTGTCACAATGGCTCATCGCAATGCTCGCTCTGCCAGTGTTCGCGCTTCATGGGATGTGTGGGATGCACGCTCTCTGCCCTTAGATGCAGCCAGCGTGACGCGCATTATTACCAATCTGCCATTTGGTAAGCAGATCGGTTCACATGCTACGAATGTTGCTCTCTACAACGCACTCATTCAGGAGTTTGGCCGCGTTTTGACTGCTGATGGTCTGCTGGTCTCGCTGACCAGCGAGGATCGGCTCTGGGAGATGGTGCTGCGCGATCATGGATGGCGCGTGGTGAAGAAAATCGTCCTTGTGGTGCTGGGGCAACCGGCCAGTATCTTTGTCGCCGAGCACGTGTAATATCTAGTTCAATTATTGAGAGGAGACTACTCCATTGGCTAATGCAACAACTGCCGACTTTCGTAACGGTATGGTTATACGCTATAACAATGACTTGTGGACAATCACGGAGTTCCACCACGTCAGTCCCGGAAACTGGCGAGCGTTTGTGCGCACGCGCTTGAAAAACTTGAAAAATGGACGTGTGATTGAGCAGCGCTTCAATGCCGGTGAGGCTATTGATGAGGTGCGAGTGGAGCATCAGAACTGGCAGTTTTTGTACGTTGACGGCGATGATTATGTTTTTATGAATACCGATACATTCGATCAGCAGCCCATTCGTAGAGAGATGCTTGGCGACGGCATGAAGTTCCTCAAAGAGAGTGATATCGTCGAAATGCTGGTCGATGGCGAGACCATTGTGGCTGTCGAGTTGCCCAACTTTGTCGAGTTGACGGTTGAGAGCGCCGAGCCGGGTGTACGTGGCGATACTGCCAATAACGTGACCAAGCCCGCTACCCTGGAGACCGGTTCCACCGTTAACGTGCCACTGTTTGTCAATCCTGGCGATAAGATTCGCATCGATACACGTACCGGTCAATACGTTTCACGCGTGAAGTAAGCAGAGCAGAAGAAAAAAGAGCAGCAGAGATATCCTGCTCTTTAATATTTTTGGCGTGATGAGCGAGTCTAACCGTTGACCACTTCTCCACCATTGATGTGGAGCACCTGTCCTGCCATATATGAAGAATCGCTCGATGCCAGGAAAACATAGGCGGGAGCAAGCTCTTCGGGCTGTCCGGCTCGTTGCATGGGGACGTTCTTGCCGAAGCTTTCAACCTGCTCTTTCGGCATCGTTTGTACAATCAATGGTGTCCAGATTGGTCCAGGAGCAACGGCATTAACGCGAATACCTTTTTTCACCAGGGACTGAGAGAGCGAGCGCGTGAAGGCCACAATCGCTCCTTTGGTTGCTGAGTAGTCAAGCAGTTGTGGTGCTCCCTTGTAGGCGGTCACTGATGTTGTATTGATAATGGCTCCCGCGTTGGGCAGGTGTTTCACTGCCGCTTTGGTCATGAAGAACATCGAGAATATGTTAGTACGGAAGGTACGCTCAAGCTGTTCCGCGCTGATCTCTTCAATGCTGGGCTGTGGATGCTGCTCGGCGGCGTTATTGACCAGGATATCGAGATGGCCGAGTTGTTGTACTGTTTGTTGTACCACCTGTTGACAGAAGCTCTCGTCGCCAATGTCGCCAGCGATCGTCAAACACTTTTTCCCTTGTTGCTCGACCTCTTGTTTTACCTTTTGAGCATCCTCCTGAGCATCGTGATACACGATTGCCACGTCCGCGCCCTCTTTAGCAAACGCGACGGCCACGGCATGACCGATACCGCTATCTCCCCCTGTAATCAGTGCAACCTTGCTCTGCAATTTGCCAGCGGGATGATAATCAGCCCCCTGCGTTCGCGGTTGTGATGGCATATCGGACTCATTGGTGACCGCTTGCCCAAATTGTGATGGCTGTGAGGGTGATGCTTCGTTTCTTTGTGTCATGTTACTTCTCCCTGAGTATCTTGCTCTATGTAATTCATGCTTGTTGAGTTCGCGCATCTTTAGTGATGGAACGCCTGTTGGCCAGGGTTCATACGATACACGCACCAACCGTCGAAAAAGTGTACAGGGCATAGCGAAGAAAAAGGTTTCATATATGTAAGGTTTGCTGACAAAGTGAGAGGGAACAGCGATAGTTATCGATGTGTAAGCAGGAGTAAGAGGTGTGGTCCAAAGATAAAGAGGCCAATCATGACGGCAAGCATGGCACTCACCAGCACGGCACCGGCTGCGACATCTTTGGCGATCTTGGCCAGAGGATGATAGTCGGGCGATGCCAGGTCAACGCATAGCTCGAAGACGGTGTTGAACATTTCGGCGACAAAAACACCTGCAATGGCGATAAAAATAACGGCAAACTCGACCGCTGATATGCGCAAGACAATACCTAGCAGCGTCGCAAGCGTCGTGGCCACAGCATGGACGCGAGCATTGCGTTGCGTGCGGAGCGCATACCAGAGACCTTCAAAGGCATAGCCAAAGCTGGCAATAAATTTTGCCCAGGCACTTTTTGATGGCGAAGATGGCAGTACGGGAGGCTCGGCAGGTTTGGACGGGGAGGGTGGTTGGTTCATGCGCTTATGCCTTTGTGATACCCGCTCTCTTGCAAAATGCGATTTTGCAGGCCAACCATTGCCTGATATCCCGCCTCTGTATGGTCATCGTAGCCAACGAGATGGAGGACGCCATGACAGAGCAGATAGAGCAGTTCATACTGTCCGCTATGTCCGGCATCGCGAGCCTGTTGGAGCAACGTAGGCCAGGACATCACGATATCGCCAAGATTGAGGATTGCGCCGGGAGGATTGACGAATGCAGGTGTACTCGCCGCAGCCTCCTCGGCGTTTTCCGCTGGTTGCCAGAGTTGATCTGCGGGAGCCTCTACCAGTGGTTGCTCAATCAAGGGGAAAGAGAGAACATCAGTCGGTTTATCCTGTTCGCGATATTGCTTGTTCATGTCGCGGATGCCAGCCTCATCTGTGACCAGGAGGGTAAGCATTGCTTTTTGTGTGATTCCTACCTGAAGTAACGTGCGTTGAACAAGCGCATCAAGATTGACAGATGAGAGTGCCTGTTCGATTCGTTTGTTCTGTTCGTCATTTCCGACGGTTACATAGAGTTCTATAAGAGGGTGTTCTTGCATGGTTCCCACCTTTTAAAGCATAGTATATATAAAAAAGAGGCCCCCATCACCATCAGGAGCAAGCTCCATGTGGGATGGAGGTAACTCTTTATGCGCTTTTACGTGCTGTCTTGCGTCGTCGAGCAGCCTCTTTTCTTTTACGCTTCATGCTCGGCTTCTCGTAATGTTCCCTGCGACGTGCTTCTGCGAGGATGCCGTCCTGTTGAATTTTGCGATTAAAGCGTTTCAACGCAGTCTCAAACGACTCATTCTCGCCGATTTTGACTTCCGACAACCAGAATCCCCCCTCTCATGGCCTATTTTCGAGGCAGAATGTTGTTTCTCTGGCTGGTAGAAGCAACGTTTCTACCTTCGCGGACCTGCCCAAAAATTATAGTGTAGACATATCTTCTGTGTCAAGGTTTTTTGGGTGAAGGCTGTTTTGCTGCCTTACGGCTGAAGGCAAAGAGAAAAACAACCAGGCCAATTGCTAGAATGCTGAACAGACTAATGGTGCGATCTAAGAGAATAGCAGCAGCTGTAAGATTGACGGCATTGGGGCCTCGATAGAATAGCGCGATCATCGCCACCATGCCTCCCTCTACCAGTCCAACGCCACCACCAGTGGTGGGAATTGCGGTGAGAAGCGCTTCGCCCAATCCAATGAACATGGCGGCAGCGACGATATGTAAGAAGCTGCCATCGATGAGATGAAGAGAGACGGCAACGAAGAAAAAGCGTAGCGATTCGCACAGCCAGACGCCAATCGTCAGGAACGTCAGCGAGGGCAGGCGGCGAAAGGAGCCGAGCGTGCCTTCCTGAAAATGATAGTAATGCTCGCGGAAACGGGCCGGGACCAGACGAGCGATTGGTTCACGGGCGATCCGCAAGACAATCAAGCCAACGATGCCCAGGACCACTACTGCAAGCATGGCTTGCAGGCTGATGCGTAATTGCGGCGGCATATTTTCATGCAGGCTGATGATGATTGCCGGAATAAATAGGAGCAACAGGACGATCAGATCAAGCAGGCGCTCGGCGAGGACGGTGCCAAAGCTGCGTGTTGTTGAAACCCCTATCTCCTGACGCAACAGGTAAGCGCGATAGAGGTCGCCCAGTTTTGCTGGAACAACGACATTGGCAAAAAATGAGATGTAGATGATCTCAACCAGTTTCCAGAATTTTGGCAGATGAACGCCGTTTTCTTTGGTGAAACCGACGTTTTCCAGAAGTAAGCGCCAGCGTAGTGCTCGCAGGCCAAACGAAAGATAGTAAATGACAAAAGCAATACAGAAAAAGAGCGGATTTGCACTCTTTATAGCCTGCCATGTCTTTTGTGGATCAATGTTAAATTTTTGCGCAAAAATGACAAGGGCGATAACGACGATAATAAGCGGGAGGAGCGTACGCCAATTGAAGAAACGTTTTCCCAGCGCTAACTGCTCTTGCGTGATTTCAGGTTGAGCCTCTGGCTGCTTTGTTTCTGATACATCACTCTCTATTTCAGCGTGTTGCGGTGAAGGCTTATCGGTCGGAACGACGCCAGGATCTTGAGGATTCTCTGTAATCAAAATGTCCTCCGTTACTTCCTACGTTTGGCGTTACTTCCTCTAGACGGATAAGTGCCACGAGGAGTAACGCGAAGAGACTGGTCATGCTGTGTACATAGAGGTTATCGAACAGGTTATGTACGCAGATAGAGACGAGCGCCGCCAACAAGCCTATTGCCAGTGCGTGGTCATTAGCGAGCAAGCGTCTATACATATGTACGCGCTCCTGGCTTATTGAGATGAGGGCCTCTTGCTTTTCTGGTTGTTGGGCATGCTGGAGACGGGCATGAATAGCTCGTACCGTGTGTCCACCTGCTAAAAACATCGCCGTCAACAAGAATACAAAACCGGCCAGCCCAAAGATGCCTGTTTCTGCTGCCATATTAATATAATAGTTATGCGCATGGCCCAGGGGAAGGACAAAGATGGTGATGAAATATTTTGAATATACGGCTGGATAATTGCCGATACCTACGCCGAAAAGTGGATGGTCCCGAAACATATTGACACCGGCGATCCAGTGTGCCAGGCGTTCGGCGGTGGAGTAATCGGCGTCGGTTGGTGCTGTAAAAGAGATGCCAGCCAGCCCCAGTTGTTTGAGAATGGGGAGAAGAAGGCGCTGAGGAATGATGCCTGCAAAGTAGGCACCCAGGATGGCGAGGGCTGCAACCCCTCCGGTTTTGAGCAGAAGATGGAGACGTGGCATGCCAATGCAGACGATAAAGAGCAGTGCGGCAGCTATGGCAATCTCGGCACCGCGAGATTGTGAGAGATAGAGGGCGAGAGCAAGCAGGATAGTGGTGCCACCGGAGAGTAGACGCATCATTGTGCTGCGTCCAAGCAGGGCAAGAGCCAGGGTGAGGGCCAGGGTGATATTGATATAGCCAGCATACGGGTTGGGCTGATTGAAGGTGCCGTAAACGCGGAGGAGCTTGCTGCCTTCACGAGTAAAGGCGGCTGGTCCGAGGTTGAAATACGCCTGAATATAGCCAAAAAACGCCTGTGAAAGCGCGGCGAGGCAGATGAACACAATCAGAGTCCAGATCTGCTGGCGTGTCCGAAGATATTGTGTGCCGATCAGAAGGAGCAGGGCAAACTCCAGCCATTTAAAAATCTCTTTCAGGCTTAAACTGATGCTGGTGGCTCCGATGATCGAGAGACACATGGTGCCTAGTAATATCGCTGTTGCTAGAATAAGATAGCGGGGCGGACGTGCGGAAGGATCTTTGTCAAGTGCGCCAATACCTGTAAAGGTCGCACCCGGAGCGCTTGCGGCAAACTTACGTAAGGGAAAGCTGAGAAGCCAGTTTGCCGCAAGTAAGAAGACGAGAATGTCTGCGCTATTGAGATTCATACCTCCCAACGTCACTGTATCGAGCGATCCCCAGGCAACGGCGATGGGAAGAAGGTACAGCGCTACTCGTGGACGTAGCAGGGTCCAGATAGCGACTGCCAGATAGAGCAACAGACGCAAACTGATCTGCATCGGGAGAAGCAATAGACAGGCCAGGACGAAAATGCTGCCAAACAGGCCAACAAAGTTCGCCAGTGTTGCACGCGCATGTAGATTTTTTGATAGATGCATCTGCATTTTCTGCAACATAGAGCCACGAAAAGGTGGCTCGAATCTACTGACGCCTGGATGATCCATATCTCGCCTTTACTCCACATGAAGGTTCAAAGCGGCTACTACGATACCGTTGATAGCGTCTGACTTCTAAACCATTCAATCGTCCTTTTCAGGCCATCCTCGATGCCAATTGTAGGCTCCCAGCCCAGCACCTTATGAGCCTTTGTGATATTAGGGCGGCGTCGCTCCGGGTCGTCAATGCGGTCTGGTTCAAAGATAATGGGTGAAGAGGAATTGCACAGCTTCGTAATGGTTTGTGCATATTCGAGGACCGTGTGTTCTTCCGGGTTGCCCAGATTGAACACTTCGCCCATCGTCCCTGCATGGAACATTGCCTGGAGCAGCCCTTCGACCAGATCAGTGACATAGCAAATGCTGCGCGTCTTGGTGCCATCTCCATAGATCGTGAGCGGTTCATTTTTCAATGCTTGCGTGATGAAATTGGGGATCATGCGCCCATCATGGATCTGGCTGTTAGGACCGTAGGTATTGAAGATGCGGACAATACGGACGTTGCTGCGGTATTGACGATAGTATTCCATCGTGAGCGTTTCGCCAAGACGCTTGCTTTCATCATAGCAGGCGCGTGGTCCGATAGGATTGACGTTGCCCCAATAGTCTTCTGTCTGAGGATGAACCAGCGGGTCTCCATAGATCTCAGAGGTTGAAGAGATCAGAAACATGGCTCCCTGCTTGCGAGCCTGCTCCAACATCTGATAGGTTCCCATACTGTTTACCATAATGGTTTCAATGGGATGCTCCATATAGCCGACAGGGCTGGCCGGGCTTGCCATATGAAAGATAGCGTCTGCTTCAAACTCAAATGGTTGAATGACATCCTGTTCCTGATAACGAAATTGGGGATGAGTCAATAAAGGCTCTATATTTCGAGTAGAACCGGTAATATGATTATCTACACATAAAACGCTATGTCCTTCTTCAAGCAGACGTTTACAAAGATTGGAGCCAACGAAACCTGCTCCACCTGTTACCACGACTTTCAAAGAATTGACCTCCAAAAATAGATAGATAGCTTGCTAGATATCTCTCTTTAGTATATCTTACCTATTGGCTAGACGAATCGGACTCTGGAAGGTAACGAGGTAGCACTCTTATAGGAACCTCATCCTCTCTTATACATAGAATAAGGAGTAGCGACAATGGCCCTCATTCTCTCACGCTCAGATATCCAACGATGTTTCACGATGACAGATGCTATCGCTGCTATGCGTGTCGCTTTTCAAGCATTAAGTGCCGAACAGGTGCAGATGCCGCAGCGTCTGGCCGTGGAGTTGCAAGATCAGGGTGCAATTTTGCTCATGCCTTCAGTATTACAGACGAACGAAGAGCATGCTTTTGGTGTAAAACTCGTCACACAGATGCCCCACAATCTTGAGCGCAACCTGCCGCGTAGTTATGCCACGATCCTGTTGCTTGATGCTGTGACCGGAAAGACGCTGGCGGTCCTGGAGGGAAGCTGGTTAACCGCTGTGCGGACTGGCGCGGCCTCTGGCCTGGCGACGGATCTGCTTGCTCATCCTGATGCCGCAGTGCTGACCCTTTTTGGAGCAGGTGCGCAGGCTCTGACGCAGGTAGTGGCAATGCATACCGTGCGGCCTTTACGTGAGGTGAGGGTGGTCAATCGCAGCGACGAACGTTATCAAACATTGGTTGCCAGGTTGCGACAAGTGTTGGGAGAGAGCTGTCCAACTATCCATCGTGTTCGTGAGGCAGCCGAGGCGTTAGCAGGTGCTTCGTTGGTGGTTTGTGCGACATCTGCAACGGAGCCGCTTTTTCACGGAAGAGATGTTGAGGTTGGCACACATATCAATGCGATTGGCGCTTTTACGCCAGCAATGTGCGAATTGGACGGTGAGACGCTGGCACGAGCGCGTATTGTCGTGGATCAGCGAGAGGCTGCGCTGATAGAAGCCGGGGATCTGTTGCGCTCTCTTGCGCAGGGGGCGATTGCTGGGCCTGAAACATGGATTGAACTGGGAGATCTGGTCACTGGCAAACAGCCAGTACACCAGCATAAGCAGGAGATTACCGTTTTTAAATCTGTTGGGTTGGGTGTGCAGGATGTGGCTGCGGCCTTGCAACTTTACCAGCGGGCGCGTGCAATGGGTATTGGCGTCGAGGTGGATGTATAGGTTTGTTCTACGCTTTTGAGATAGAGAAGAGAGGATCGGGTGAGAAGCCTCATACTGGCCTCTCTTCCCCTACTTTTGCCAGTGCTTGTCGCTGTTTGCGTTTCCAGCGTCGATAGAGCACTTCATCGCCCCAACTGAGGAAGCCGCTGGTGGTAAAGCCGTGAACGATTGTGACCGCCAGCAGAGTATGTGGACCTGGGAATAAGAGGTAGACCAGACTAAAGACGATTCCGGCCAGTCCAACGCCTGCGACGCTGGGCCAGCTCCATTTGCCCAGCCGATGATAGAGGGTGTAGGCCGCTGTACTGACCAGCCAGCCCCAGCCAAGCCACCCGGTCCACTGTGTTACCACTTCTAAAAGAAAGCCGCGAAAAAATAGCTCTTCAACAGGAGCGTTGATGAAGAGATAGAAGGCGCTCTGAAAAATGTGATCGCCGGTTGTGGGCCAGCGGAACCAGGGACCGACGAACTTCATGCGATAAAATGCGGCGAAGGCTGCCATTGCGATACCTACCAGCAAGCCAAGTATCATCTGTTGTGGAACATCGTGGAGGGTGATGCCCAGAAACGAGAGTGGGAGGTGGAAGATGGCGATGTAGATAAATGGGACCGCCGTCATTGGCAGAATGCGCATAAGTAGATCGGGCCACATCCAGCGCCAGGAGTCGCGAACGGTGGAGCGCACCACCTGAGATGATTGTACTGATGACACTCGGGAACCTCTTCTAGGTAGAAAAACCTCTTTTGTTGGGGGCGCAGCCATGCTCGATTACACAGACTTTCCGTTAAGTGGTAATTAATAACGTGTTAATCCAGTGTAATCAATTCGCCGCCACTTGTCCAGCATTTTCGACGCCTGGAAGAGTAATATCATATAGCTCTTCTGCCTGTCACCTTGAAAGAAATGCGTAAAATATACTATTAACCTGGAAAAAACCTCATTCCCTTTTCTTCAATTGAGCAAGCCCTTCATGAACCTCTTCCAGGGATAGATTGCCGGCGGCGAGATCAGTGTTGCTTTTCAAGAGCAAGCGCTGGTAAAATGCCTCGCCTTGCGTGATAAGCGTGGCATCGTGTTGATTATCCTCTAACGCATCGAAGAGGGTATCTTCCGCCTTTGCGTAGTTTCCTTGCTGTTCATAGTAGGCGAAAAGTTGTTGTTTGATCGCTAGCGGCAGTTCATATTCATCCAGTTTGTCTAGTAACTCTTCAACGCTGATGACTAAATCCGCCTCGGCAACGGTTGGATCATGCAGCAAGGAGGCCAGGAGCAGAGAGAGCGCTTTGCGGTAGCGATAGTAGCTCTCAGTACTGTTTGCTTGCGCCTCATAGATATCGCCCTCGCCTTGCAGCAGGACTGCAGCCCAGAGGCAGGCATGGATATTGACGGCGCCCATTGGGGAGAGCGTTAGCAGGAGCTTTTCCTCTGACAAAGAGTTGATCAATCGTGAGGTGAGGCCGAGATACTTCAGGAAAAGATCGTCGATATAGATCAGGGCTTCTTCGTGCTGATTACGCTCACGCAATCGCAGCAGGATCGCCAACGTTCTACCAAGCTGCTCGGCGAGGCGCAGAATAAAGTCTTTATTAATCATAGAAGCCCCCGTTTGAGGTGTTGGATGGGGACTCAGCAATAGAGAAACGCTGGGTCCCCATCCAGGAGAGCAAAATTGTTCAGGAGAGCAGATCGATGGCCTGCTGAAGCCTTTTCAGCGTGACTTCGCAGCCCAGCACCTCCATCATCTGGAACAGAGGCGGTGTGGCGTTGCTGCCGCTGACGGCAACACGAGTCGCGCCAAAGAGCTGACCGGGCTTCAACGTGAGCGTCTTTGCTAGTTCGCGCATCGGCGGCTCCATGATCTCATGTTTCCACTCTTCAAGCCCGGTCAACAGATCACGTACTTGAACGAGCGCATCGCGTGTACGTGGCTCGTCCATGCCTTTCTGGATGAGCATGGCCTTATCATAAGTTAGGTCGCGCACATAGAAGAAGGCGACGGCAGGCGCGGCGGCTCCCAGCGTCTTCATGCGCTCCTGCTCAAGTTCGAGGACGCGTGTTGTGTACGCTCGATCCAGCGGACGCTGCACGCTATCTGGCAGTCCTCCCTCAGCCTCCGGGCGCTCTATATAAGGCAGAGTACGCGTGACCAGTTCAGCGAGCGGCAGTTGGCGGATGTAGATCCCGTTCATCCAGAGGAGCTTATCGGGATCATAGATGCCTGACGAGATGCCAATGCGATCCAGCGTGAAGACGCGTATCAACTCATCGCGCGTGAAAAGTTCCGTCTTATCGTCGTAGGACCAGCCAACCAGGGCCAGGAAATTGAAGACGGCCTCGGGCAGATACCCCTCGCGCTGGAAATCGGACCAGGTGGGGGCGTCGCGCCGTTTACTCAACTTCCTCTTATCTTTACCCAGGATGGTTGGTACATGATACATCAGCGGTGGCTCCCAACCGAGCGCTTTATATATCTGAATGTGCCGGGGAGCGCTGGATATCCATTCTTCTCCGCGTATGACGTGGGTAATGCCCATCAGATGGTCATCGACCAGGTGTGCGAGATGATATGGTGGTAAGCCGTTGCCTTTGAGGATAATAGTATCGTCCAGATCGGTGTTTTTGAACACCATATCGCCGTGCAACTGATCGTGAACAACGGTCTCGCCCTCTAAAGGCATCGCGAAGCGGACCGTCCAGGGGATGCCTGCGGCCTCGTTGGCGGCACGCTCTTCGGGCGTCAGGTAGCGGCAGCGCCGATCGTAGCGAGGAGGCAACTTTTTCGCCTCCTGCTCTTTGCGCATCTGGTCGAGCCGCTCCGGTGTACAATAGCAGCGGTAGGCATGTCCCGTCTCTATCAGCTGGTTGGCGTACTGCTGGTAGAGGGCTTTGCGCTGCACCTGATAGTAAGGCCCATAAGCGCCGCCAATCACTGGTCCCTCATCGATATCCAGTCCAAGCCATGCCATACCTTTGAGCAGATCTTCAACCGCACCTTCAACTGTGCGTGCAGTGTCGGTATCTTCAATGCGCAGGATAAATTGTCCTCCTGTATGGCGTGCATACAGCCAGCTAAAGAGAGCGGTACGGAACCCGCCGATATGCTGGAAGCCGGTCGGACTGGGGGCGAAACGCAGACGAGGTTTACGATCTGCGCCCCATGTGTGCGGCTCCTGAATACGGTTGTCGATCTGGGTCATGATTCTGAAAATTCTCCTAATCTACATCATAACTACTTTTTCCGGTCTATTTTAACATAGTGTGCTACCAAATGGGTAGTACTTTGGGGCTTATCAATGGTTTGACAGAATAAGCATGAGGTGTAAAATAGAATAATGTATGTTTGGATGTTTCCCAATGGAGAAGCCGAGAAGAGGAAGTCTATTGTAATGCCCACACCAACTCAGTTGTCATCTGCTCGTTTGTTGCCCGATACCACAACAGCCTCTCAGGATGGAGTTATGCATATCGCCGGGTACTCGTTGATCGATCTGGCGCAACGCCACGGTACGCCGCTCTACATCTTTGATAGAGCTACCATTATCAACGCGTGCCAGCGCTACCGGAAGGCGTTCCATGACACCTATCATGCCTCGCCAGTGCGCATTATCTATGCTGCAAAAGCATATCTTTCTCCTCTGATTGCGCAGATAATGGCCGAGCAGGGAATGGGATTGGACGTGGTTTCAGGTGGCGAGTTAGCAGTGGCGCACCATGCTGGATTTCCTATGGAGAACGTCTCGTTTCATGGTAATAACAAAACTGAGGATGAGCTGCATCTGGCCTTACAACTGGGTGTGGGACGTATTGTGCTGGATAACTGGAGTGAGTTGGAACGCCTGATGAGGGTAGCTCAGGAGACAAAAAAGAGGCCGCGCGTTTTATTGCGCGTTGCTCCTGACGTTGAAACAGATACACACCGCTATTTGCAAACAGGGCATGCTGCTTCTAAATTCGGTTTCCCGTTGAGCAATGGTGAGGCAAAGGTGGCGATCCAGGCTGTTTTGCGGAGTGAGCATCTGCAACTGATCGGTTTGCATGCTCATACGGGAACAATGTTGCGCGAAACGCGACCATATGAGGAATGCCTTGAGCGTCTGCTAGATCTGGCTGCTGAAATATATGAAGAGGCTGGTTGGTGGCCGGAAGAGATCAGCCCTGGTGGTGGTTGGGGCATCGAGACGGTGGATGGAGCCGATGTTCCAGGTGTGGATGTGCTTGCTCAGGCGCTTCAGAAGGTGATGGAGCGGAGCGGAGCTGATCGTGCAGCGTTGCCTGTTCCAACACTGATCATTGAGCCGGGACGTTCAATTATTGCCAGAGCTGGCGTGGCCCTTTATCGGGTGGGAGCACGCAAGCCGACGCCCGGCGGGATCACCTACCTGTTTGTTGATGGTGGGATGGCTGATAATATCCGTCCAGCTCTCTATGGTGCTCGCTACACAGCATTGCCCGTCGAGCAGAGAGCAACGCCCGAGGAAGAGGTCTGTATCTCCGGGCGTTACTGCGAGTCTGGCGATATGCTGGTTGAGCGTGTGGTCTTGCCGGAGATGCAGGATGGCGACCTCTTGTTGCTGCCAACGGCGGGAGCATATTGTCTCCCGATGGCAAGTAACTACAACCTCGTTCCTCGTCCAGCCGTAATTCTGATAGACGAGCAGCAGGTATGGCAGATGGAACGTCGAGAAACATACACTGATCTCTTGATGCGTTATAGCGAAGAATAATCGGCGGTAAATCTGTTAAGGTGTGATGATTGTTTTGTTGTGGGAGGAGTTTTATGATGCAATGGCAAATTCCGCAAAATCACGGTGCTGAAGAGATAGATGAACATGATATGCCAAC
>JAICIM010000299.1 GCA_025928885.1 Ktedonobacteraceae bacterium
ATGCTAGCACATCTCCCGCTGGAAACCCGGGTTGAGCTTGACATGCTCGCCGCCAGCTTCGGCAAACCCCTCGAACGCATAGTCGATCTACATAGCAGCAATTATTTCGATCCCCTCAACCGATCCGATCGCTACGGCGAAGTCTGCATGGTTGTGCGCCGCCCGAATGGACACCTGCTCACGATGAAAAAGACCTTCTATCCCCCCGAAGGATATCGCCTCTTAACTGGCGGCATCAATCATGGGGAAACCATCCTCACGGCGCTCTTGCGCGAAACGCACGAGGAGACGGGGCTACAGGTGGAGATCGAGCGCTTCCTGGTCGCAGTTGGCTATCGCACCACCACAACTGGCAAGGCTCCGGCCTTCTATACCTTCGCCTTCCTGCTGAAAGAGGTTGGCGGCAAACTGGGGGCATTGGACGCAGACGAACAGGTGGAAAGCTTTCAGGAGATCGCGCCAGATGAGCTACCAACAATTGCCGAACGCCTGGCTCACGTGCGCAATGAGTATAGCGAGAGGATCAACGGCAATTGGAGTGCCTGGGGTGAATTTCGGGCGGTGATTCATCATTTAGTATGGGAAGCGTTACAGCGGTAATGGCGACTATTCTCGCTGCAAGTCCTGCGCCCCTGTGTTTATAAGACGAGCCGTGCTATAATATTTACGGGTGCCGTGCCAGGCTGACATTAGATATACCCAGAGGACTTTCTTATGGAAAACAAGAAACTTACCAGCACCATTGCGCTATTTATCGTATTCATCGGCTTTCTCTGGTGGGGACTCTCTATGCTCACCTCAACGTTAGCCGCACCACAGAAAGATGGCGAGACCATCGTGTATTCCCTGCTGATACTGGCCTGCGCGGGTTATGCCCTGGTCTCTCTGCTGATGTTGCCACGCAAGAAATTGCCCTGATCGTCATCAATACGCTTAGAAATTAGAACTGGATGAAATCATATGATCGATGAAAATCCAACAAAGGCGTTGGTGATTCGTCTTGCCACACCTGAAGATATCACCATTATCGAACAGCTCGACAGCTTTAGCTCCTCCCCCACGCGCGATATCCATCGCGAAATGGAGAAGTATTTTGGCTCAATTGATCCCTCCACACACGAACACACCTACATCTTCCTGATAGAGATCAATAATGTTCCGTGCGCCAAAGCAGAATTGATGCTGCCACCTGCCGACAGCCTCCAATCCGCTGGCTATGTGAAACGCGTGATCGTCCACCCCGACTATCGCGGTCGCGGGCTGGCCCGCACCTTGATGCAACATATCATCGATTTCTCTCATACTGAACGCCATCTAGAGGCCATTGATCTCCATGTCTGGGATGGGAATCACTCGGCGATCCATCTCTATGAGTCGCTTGGCTTCTCTCTACAACATCGAGAACTGTATTATCGGCTAAAAATTTAGACCGATAGTGCCACTACCAATCTTTTCTGACAAATCTCTAAGCCATTTGTGACGTATGTCAGCTTCCCTTCGTTTTAAGACGTGGGCCGAGAACCAGAACCATATGCGGATGATAAACACGAAGGTGTTCTCGGTACATTTGATGGAGGTAAAGCGCGAAAACCCGTGAGCACAATATCTCCGCTGCGCCTACGTTCATTCGCAGGTGAGGGCAGCGGCGCACCGGGTGAGACGCACAGGGATAATGGCACAGAGATCTGTAATCACACAGACCGCTCGACCAGAAGAGAAACCACAACAGAAAACCAGCCCGCGCTGGATGCGATACTTCTTTACCGAAGATGTATCCCCGGATAATCATCCTGTCATCGACCTGCAAAGACGGGCGGCCTGGGTAGCCGTTGCGCTGATCCTGCAATCGTTCAACGAAATTGACCACGGCTGGTATTTTCCATTTTTACAGCCCTTCGGCTCACTCATTCCGTTCCTGCTGATCCTGGGCAGCTTCTACGCGATGTGGATGGCGCTACGCCCACGCACCCTGCAACAACAGGCGCGTACCGGACGCAATCATCCGGCTCGCTGGCAGCGCATCGTGCTCATCCTGACCCTGATCCTGTCTATAGCAGGCTTTGTTCAGTTCGGTCGTTCTGTCATTATGTCCTTTGGAACCCCCCAATTCTCTAATGATGGCACATCGCTCGATACCAATGCCGCCATGCTCTTGAAACAGGGACGCAACCCCTACACCGACTCGAATATGCTCGACATGTACCGGCGCTTCCATCTGGAGCCGGACTGGACCACCCCGTTACGCATGGGCCAGTTTGCCAATCGCATCGATTATCCGTCCGAGGCCGAGTTCCGCAGCATTCTGGATACTGCCCTCAAAGCAGGCGGCGCGGCTGAAGATGCTCCTGAATTCGAGTCGAAAGTCAGCTATCCCGCACTCTCTTTCCTCACGCTGATGCCTTTCGCCTGGCTCAACAGCTACAACGTCCTGCCGTTCTACCTCTTGAGCTATCTGGCCGTCATCGCGCTTGCCTGGAAAGCGGTGCGTCCTGAACTGCGCCCCTGGGTCTTGCTGCTGGCAATGGCCAATGCGCCCATGTGGTCATCCACCGTTGGTGGCAACCTTGACATCTTCTGCACGCTGCTGGTCATTCTCGCCTGGATGTTGCGCGACTTCCGCTGGGGTTCGGCTATCTTCCTGGGGCTGGCCATTGCGACCAAGCAGACCTCATGGTTCCTGCTACCCTTCTACATCATCATGGTTTTCCGGCAGTTCGGCCTGAAAGAGACCATCTACCGCATGTCCGTTGCTGGCATCATCGGCCTGGCCTTCAACCTGCCGTTCATCATCTGGAACCCGGTTGCCTGGCTTGCTGGCGTGCTGACACCTGTTGCCGATCCTATGTTCCCGATGGGCGTGGGGATCATCGGCCTGAGCATTACGCACCTGATCCCATACTTGCCCTCCGCTGTCTACCAGCTCCTTGAGAGCCTGGCGATCCTCGGCACCTTGATCGTCTACTGGCGCATCTGTCGCAAATGTCCCGAAGCGGCCATGCTGCTGGCGATCGTACCACTGTTCTTCGCGTGGCGCAGCCTGCCGTCATACTTCTATTGCGCTGCCTATCCGCTCTTCATCTTGATGGCATCGAACGTCAAAGTTGAACTGTCGCGCGAGACGATTACCACCCGTATGCGGAAATGGGCGCTGCCGTTCCGCTTCCTGACCACTGCGAAACCTTCTGCCTCCGTCTAACCTGTAAATGTGCGCTGATGGGAGGTGGCAACGCCGCCCCTCCACAACAGCATACTTGCTCTCGTCCTTCCCTTCGCCTCAGCTTTCTTGCGTCTCGACTCTTTACGCGCTTCGTGGTACAATCCACACGATACATGAAGACGCTGGAGGGACTTGGAGTTATGTCACGCAAAAAAGAAGGTTCTACATCTCTTTCACAAGAAGATTCTCAGCAGGTTGAACACCTGCTTGCACAATATCGTCAGATTGCCGCAACACTCCATGACAGTCGCACCCAGGCAGACGCAGAGGTCGCGTTGCAGCCATTTACGCAGCTATCAGAGGCGGCACAACTGGCGTTCATCAAAGCGTTATCGCGCGAAACCGTCGCCGATGCCGCCGATGTGCTGACCGCCATCAATGCGCTCAGCCCAAGCAAAGAGATGCGCAAAGATGCTCGCCGGGGCTTGATCCGTCTGGAGGCAAGCAAGACCTATTCGCAATGGACACCACCTATCGCACATCAACCGGCGATCCAGCTCAATATCGCCAACCCTCCACGCTTCTGGAAAGGGCTGGTGACGCAGAGCCGCGACCAGGGAGAGATGCAGTTGATGCTGGCGTGGGAGCAGGGCTACGATTATAGCGACGTGCGCCTGCTCACGTTTCTGCTCGACTACTGGCGCGATGGCGTGAAAGATTCCTCGGTTGAAACCATCAGCAAGCGCCGCGCCACCGAGCGCATCAACACATGGCGCTCCCAGGCAACCGAGATTCCCATCGTTGACTGCACCATCGCCGAAGGCAAACGGCTGATTGAAGAGGCGCTGGATGTCAACGAATGGCGCAAAACGACTCCCAGCACGGTCTATCACAACAACCTGTCCGTCATCAACAACATGATTATGCAGGCCAGCGATCCAGGCACAGATCATGGACAAACCTTTATCACTTCCGAACTGACAGATCAGGAGGTGGTAATTAACTTCCTGGGAGCCTGGTCGCTGGGCGACTTTGGCCTGGCCTACGACTTCCTCAGTCAGAACAACTCACTCAACGAGGGGCTGACGCGTGAAGAATGGGTCAAACGTCACCGCGATTGGAGCGATGAGGCGCACCCGGCCCGCCTGGAACTGGGATTTGTGCGCGAACCGGAACAGCGCCAGAGCGGCCTCTGGGTTCCTGGCTCAACTCGTCTCTCCACACGCAAAGAAGCCGAGATCGGCTGGTCCGTCGAGCTAACGGATACGCCTCTCAGTGGCACCTTGCGCGATATGCCGATGGGGACCGCCATCAACAAAGAGACGGGACGCCACTGGTTCTGGACCAGCTACAAACTGGTCAAAGAAGGGGAGGCGTGGCGCATTCAAAGCATGACCGACGAAGGAACCAGCATTCAAGCCCTGCCGATTGGCGAACTTCAGAAACGGATCAAGGAGTATGAAGAGGCTATCGAGCAGGCCATTCAAAGGCGCGAAGCCAACGTCGAGGCATTTTTTGAAGAGCTATCCTGGCGTTTTACCCAGCTCCTGCACCTCTACGATGCGCTGATCGCCCGCCTTCCGCTTGATCGCACGGTCTGTGACGATGCCTATCAACGCTCCGTCGCAATGGGCAATCCTGAGCGCACAATGGTCTATCTGGAACGCCTTGCTCAGCGCTTCCCTGACCAGCGCGGCGACGTGTTGAGAAGTCTGGCAGCAACGCAAATCGCCTACGCCTATAGCGATCGCACGCAATATATGCCCGAACGCCGCGACCATTTCCTGGCCCTGGCCGAGAAGACGCTACAAGAGGCTTTGCAGGCCGATAGCTCCATCTTAAACTATATCCTGCAAGCCGAACTCTTCCTGAGCATGGAGCGCAATGAGGAGGCAGAAGAGGCACTGCTTAAAGCTCGGGCCATGACGCCTGGACGCGACGAGGAGGCAGCGATCGAGTCGAGCCTCGGCACCATTGCCATGAGGCGCGAACGTTTCGAGGATGCCATCCCACACTTCCAGCGCGTGACAGAAATCAAACCCGACACGCCCGGCGTCTGGTTCAATCTCGGCTTTGCGCAACGCCTGCTCAGTCGTTTTGACGAGGCTGAAGCAAGCTACAAACATGCCGTTCAAGAGGAGCCGCAGGATATTCGTCCCTACTCCGAACTAACAGCCATCTACATGAACCGCGACGAGCGGCAGCAGGCGCGACGCATCGCAGAACAGGGCGTTCAGACCAATCCCGAATCCGCACATCTGCGGGCTTTGCTGGCCTCCGTGCTGTTCGAGCTAGGTGATGCTCGCGGTGCTCAGAAACAACTGGAGGAGGCAGAAGCCATCGACCCTGAACTGGAGATTATTCAACGAGTACGGCAACAGATGAATGCAGCGAAGAAACGCTAGATGTTTGGTGTTATAAGGGAAGGATGAGGTTACACTATGTCGCAAAAGAAACAGGACACTCAGACGCTTTCGCCAGAAGAACAGAATCAGCTACAGCAATCGCTTGCCCACTACAATGAAGTTGCCCAGGTTCTCCACAGCAGCACTCAGCAGCCAGAGGCTGAAGCCGCTCTGCTCTCTGTCACCAACCTGCCGGAAAGCGTCCAGATCGCGTATTTGAAGGCGCTCTCCAAAGAAAACACCACCAACGCCGCCGACGTGGTGGCCGCATTCAATGCCCTGGCACCGGCGAAAGAGGTGCGCAAAGAGGCAAAACGCTCTCTCATCCGACTGGAAGGCAACAAAACCTATCCGCAATGGACGCCACCAGCACCGCCAGTTGTCGAGGAAGAGGCTGCTCCGGTTGATACCACACCCCCACGCTTCTGGAAAGGGCTGATCACCGATACAAAAGAGCTGGGAGAGATGCAATTGCTCCTCTGCTGGGAGCAAGGACCCAACTATAAAGAGGTCCGCATGATGGGCTTCCTGCTCGAATTCTGGACCTCGGGCATCAAAGACTTCTTTACCGAAGTGAACAACAAGCGCCATATGGAGGACCATATCGAGCAGATGCGCCAGCAGATGAGCGGGACTGGCGTTCGTCTCACCTCGTGCAGCCTCGCTCAGAGCCGCCGCCTGCTGCAAGAGGCGCAGGAGGTCAATACCAAAACGCAGACAAAGCCCCATCGCGCTTTTACCCGCAACCTACCATTGATCCGCAAGTTTATTCTGGATGCCCCCGAAGCCGAGGAGGAAGAGGAAGTTGAGGGCGCACCTCCTGCACCCACGCGGCGCAATATCCCCAGCATCCCAATGATGCCGCAGGATATCCTCGACACCTTCTTCCCCGGCATGGCCAATGAAGAGGTGGTCGGCGACTTCATCGATGCCTGGTCCTCAGCAGATTACGAAATGGCGTACGATCTGCTCGCCACCGATAGTCCTCTTCGCGATGGACTGGAGCGCGAAGAGTGGGTAGAGCTTCGTCAACGCTGGCAGCACGAGGCGCACCCGGACAACATCAACGTAACCTTCATTGCCGAATATGACGAAGACTTTGAAGAGGATCTTACCTCCGACGAGCAACCAGCCGTTGAAGCGACGACCACTCCGGTAGACACAGACGAAGACCTCGGCGAGGAGGACGACGAACTGGATACTGTTGAAACAGCCTGGTCTCTAGAATTTGTCAGAACCCCGCTGCTCACCTCGATCAAAGAGATTCCGCAGGCCAGCGCCTTCTACAAGGAAACCAATCGCCACTGGTTCTGGGTTCGCTATTCGCTGATTGAAGAGGATGGCAACCTGCGCATTCACGACCTCATCGATGAAACAGCCCTCGCCTCCCAGTTGGACCCAGCTGAGATACAGCAACGCATGGAAAAAATTGCGCTACTGGCGGGCAAACGCCTGGATGATCTGGAAAACCGGTTGCAAGAGGATGAGAAGGATGAAGACGATGGGGACGACGACCTGAATGACGATTACAAAGAAGAGGATGACTTCGACGTTGACGAGGAGGATGAAGACGATGACGATGAGGACGATGAGGACGACGACGAAGACATGCTCGATACCTTCAACCGTCTGGAAGAAGCGCTGCAAATCGCCACGCGGTACATGCACTACACCGATGCTCTCATTGCTCAGGCTCCTACAAGCAATGCGACGATGTACCGACAGGCGTATGATTTCGCGCGGGTGGCGCAGGACTTTGAGCGGGCTGCCGTCTATCTGCAACAACTGGCAGAGCATTTCCCTGACCAGCGGGCCAAAACGCTGCAAGATTTAACGCTCGTCCAGCTCAATATCGCCTACAATTATAGCCAGGAAGAGGAGGAGGAGCGCGAACAGCAGTTCCTCAAGGTTGCTGAGGAGACCATACGCGAATCCATCACGCTCGCCAACATGCCGGAGAGCCTGACCACGCTTGCCCAGATCCTGGTGGGCCAGAATAAACAACTGGACGAGGCCGAAGATCTGTTGCAACAGGCCCAGAGGCGCACCACTGAGGCACACAACCTGGCGCTGATCGAGTCCAATCTGGCAAAGATTGCAGAGTTGCACGACGACAAAGGTCTGGCACTGCAACACTATCAGCACGCTGCTGAGGTCGATCCCACCTTCCCTAAAATCTGGATCAATCTAGGCTTTTTACAGTACGATTTGAAACAATATGATGCCGCGATTGCGAGCTTGAAGCACAGCGTCCAGACCAATCCTGACGATATCGAAGGCTATCTCGGTCTCGGTGAAGTCTATCGCAACGGCCTTCAGGACTACAACAGCGCCGAAGATATCCTTTTGAAAGGTATGGAGGTCAATGAGGAGTCGGCTGATGTCCTCGGCTCACTCGCGATGGTCTACATCGATCAGGGCAATCTCCGCAAGGCCGAAAAGTATCTGGATCTGGCGGAAGAGGCCGATCCCGATTCCGACTTTATTGAGGAGGTGCGCGAGGCATTCGAGCTGGCACAGTCCGAACAGCGCCGCAACAAACGTGGCCCTGGGAATCAGCACAAAAGGCAGAAACCGAAATCAAAGAAACGATGATACAGCAAGAACAAGAACGAGTTATTACCCATCATACCGTCACACTCGGCCCGCTGACACGAGAAGGCGATGCTCAGGTAGAACTGGTTCAGCAGGACGCGGACGGGACGCCATACACGCGCCTCCTCCGCGTCCCTGCTGGTCTGCCAGGAGAGCGCGTGACCATTGCCGTCGAGGAGCCGCTCCCGCCACGTAGCGGACGCCGCAGCCGGCGCTGGAAACCACGCCCCCCAAAGGTGTGGATCACCGAACTGCACGAAGCCTCGCCCCTGCGTACAGCTGCTCCCTGCCCG
>JAICIM010000691.1 GCA_025928885.1 Ktedonobacteraceae bacterium
ACATTCCCCACCCCCCCCCAACACCCCCCCGCGGCTACGCATGAGCTGCATCGAAGTGAAAATTACCAGGGAAGAGGGTTGCCCTCTCTGCTGAAGAAGCCACCAGTTGGGCCGTCAGTTGGCAGCAGGGCGAATGGCACCACTGCTTTCGCCCCTTCCTCAGCGCTCAGGAAGCCGCGCCGACCGTTAAGATCAGTGGCGCAAAAACCAGGGCTGACCGAGTTGATCTTGACCGCAGTTGTGCGTAGCTCGTTGGCAAAGGCGACCGTGAGAGCGTTGAGCACCGTTTTGGATGAGTTATACGCCAGGAGGGGAGGCAACTGGCTAATCGGTGAAGCCTGGTCACTCTGCATGCTTAACGAACCCATCTCACTCGACATGTTGACGATGCGCCCCGCCTCGGAGCGCTTCAACAGGGGTAGCATAGCTTTTGTGACAGCGAATGCTCCAAAGACGTTGGTTTCGTACACAGCACGCAACACGTTGATATCCAGCTCTCCAGAGGCAACTCTGCCTGCTGGGATCGAAATACCTGCGTTGTTCACAAGAATATCCAGCCGCCCGTAAGTTGAGTCGATAAATGCTGCCGCTGCGTTGATGCTCGCTTGATCGGTGACATCGAGCGCGACGCTGGACACCTCACAGCCCTCCGCCTGCAATTGCTGCACTGCCGCCTCTCCGCGTCCCTGATCGCGTACTCCAAGCAGAATTATGATGCCCTGCTGCCCCAGTTGACGCGCAATCTCGAAGCCGATCCCCTTATTGGCTCCCGTCACGAGTGCGATTTTCTTTGTTTCTGCCATGATGCGTTCCTTTCGTTATGACGAACTGACGACCCTCCCTCTATCAGGAGAGAGACATAAATGGTTGTTCCTCTGTGCCATTGCAACCCTGAGCGAGTCGCTGTATGATGACGATGTAAACATTATATAGCAGAATGTTTCTGTTGTCAACATTGTTTTCATTGTCAACATCAAATTGGAGGATGAATGAGGAACCACGAGGAGCAGCGCTCATATCATCACGGTGATTTGCGCAACGCCTTGATTCGGGCGGGGTTAGAACTACTTGCGGAAGGTGGAGCGGCGGCGCTGGACCTACGCAAGGTTGCACGCAAGGCGGGGGTGAGCCATGCCGCGCCCTATCGCCATTTTGCTGATAAGCAGGCGTTGATTGCCGCCATTAACGAGGAGGGCTACTATCGGCTGGTGGAACGCATGCGGGCGGCTCGTGCGCAGGAACCGAACGATGATATTTTTGCTCAGTTGCTGGCGATTGCGCTGGCCTATATCCATTTCGCGATCGAGAATCCCTGGCTGATGCGCGAGATGTTTAGCGGCCTGACGGTCGAGCGCGAGTCCTATCCCGACCTGTATGAAGCCTCAAAGCAGGTATTCAAACAATATGTCGAGGTGATTACACGCGGCCAGCAGCAAGGGAGCATTATTCAGGGAGAGGTTGGCGGACTGGCCGGCGTGCTCTGGTCGCTCCTGCATGGAGTAGCCATGCTGATTATTGAAAATCAGATGTCGCCCTATGTTGAGGGACCAGAGAAAATTGAGCATATGGCCCTTCTCAGCGTCCAGACGCTCTATAGAGGTATGGGTGGGCGTTGATTATGAGTCGAGCGTGCTGAAAAGGTTGTTTAGCGACTCGGCCAGGGTTGGATGGGCAAAGACGGCATCGCGCAGGGCTGTATAGGGCAGCTTGCCCATCATCGCCACCTCAAGTATTGACATGATCTCACCGCCCTCGATACCCAGGATGGCCGCGCCCAGAATCTGTTCGTTTTCGGCATCAACTACCGCCTTCATGAAGCCGCGCGTCTCGTCGGTCTCCAGAGCGCGGGCAACATATGACATGGGCATTTTGGCAACTTTGATGGCTCGTTTCTGCGCCCTGGCCTCCGTCTCGCTCAGGCCCACACGGCCCAACTGTGGATCGATATAGACCGTATACGGCACAATGCGATCATGGATGCTGATATTGCCGCCTTGCAACAGATTTGTGCGCAGAATGCGAAAATCGTCATAAGAGATGTGGGTGAAGGCCGGCCCGCCCTTGACATCGCCCAGCACATAAATGCCCGGAACGCTGGTCTCAAGCCGATCGTTACAGGGAATATACCCTCTTTGCGTTATCTGAATCCCCGTCGCCTCCAGGCCCAGCCCGTCTGTATTGGGCGTGCGTCCGGCAGCTGCCAGCAGATGTGAGCCAGTGATGGTGCGTTCGCCCTGTGGCGTCTCAATCGTCAACTCGATGCGACCGTCGTTTGTCCGCTGCACGCGCTTCGGGCTGGTTTCCAGCAGGATTTCCAGGCCGTCTTGCCGCAGGATGTTCGCAACTTCATCGGCGACATCATCGTCTTCGCGGGCCAGCAGATGCGCCCGACGCTGAATAACCGTGACCTGGCTTCCGAAGCGGCGGAACATCTGCCCAAATTCCAGACCAACGTAGCCTCCGCCAATCACGATCAGATGTTCGGGGACGCTATCCAGTTCCATGATTGTCGTTGAGTTGAGGACCGGAACGCTGTCGCTGCCGGGTATCGTCAGCTTTGACGGGCGTTCGCCGACGTTGAGGAAGATCTTCTCGGCGGTAAGCTGGCGAGTGCTGCCATCGTTCATCCGCACCTCAAGCGTCTTCATATCCACAAAACGCGCGTTGCCCATCAGCAAGTCCAGGTTCTTTGTGTTTTTCAGCCGCCGCTCGCTACCACCGCGAAAGCTCTCGACGATATCGCGCTTGCGTTTGCGCACTACCTGCATATCGATAGAAATAGGGCCAGTTCCGACGCCGTAATCAGCTCCTCGTCGCGCAAGATAGGCCACGCGACCGCTCGCTACCATCGTTTTTGTCGGCGTGCATCCTTCATTGACACAGGTGCCGCCCACATGTTCGCGCTCGACTATGGCCGTCTTCAATCCGCTCTCTGCCAGTGCCGATGAGAGCGGTCCGCCCCCCTGCCCGGAACCGACGACGATCGCATCATAAGTCGTGACTTGTGACATAACTCTTTCCTCCTATTATAGCCAGTACGTTTGCTCAACTGTATTTGTAACACCCTAGTTGTAATACCGCACGGTGGCCCGCTTTGTCCAGTAGCAAACCTGTTTACCATCTGTGAACGGAGAGGATTCACGTTTTTAGGCAAAAACGATAAGCCTGTGAAGGATGCCTTATTGCTTTTATTACTATAATAAGCTATTCTCTCTTTTAATAGAGACAAATTCCCCAAACAGAAGCCATTAATGTATAAATGAGGAGATACAATGAATGCTAATGAATAGCTCTCTTTCACTTCTTCCCCAGACTTCATTTGAGGGGCCGGCCTTAGCCTTTGATTTTCCTGCTTTGCATGTTGGAGTAGCTGAATATGCAGAGGGACCAACGGGATGTACTGTTTTCTATTTCCCTGATGGAGTTGCAACAGCCATCGATGCGCGTGGCG
>JAICIM010000271.1 GCA_025928885.1 Ktedonobacteraceae bacterium
CATCCTCATTGGGCCATCAGGCGCGATAAAGTCGCGCAACTACGACATTCTGACCCTTCCCGCGTTCATTGGGTCAAATTTTATTACCACGCAACGATGATATGTATGAACGTTCCTCCACTAGCTTCGCTCGTTTGCCAGTTGACTTTTCTTAAAGCAGCCTGTTATAGTATGGATAGTCATGTTTTAATCGATTAAATGACGATGAAGTCCAGTTCGTAATCGGTTCAACCTCTTACAATGATCTGTGGAGAGTTTGCGTGACGACCATCTATGACATTGCTAAAGCGGCGGGGGTCACAGCTGCCACCGTCTCAAACGTGCTCTCGGGCAAACGCGTTGTCAGTGCAGCGACGCGCGAACGAGTCATGAAGTATGTTCATGAGCTAGGCTATCGTCCCAATCTGGTGGCACGTAGCCTGATTCGCCAGAGCACCAGAACCATAGGGCTGTTCGTCCCCAATATCGGCAACCCTTTTTTCGCCGGGCTGGCCGAAGCCGCCGAACGTATTGCCTACGCGGCAGGCTTCCGCATCTTTGTGACCAACACCTATCGAGATGAGCAACTGACGAAAAATCTCCTCGATGACCTGCTCTCGCGCCGGGTGGATGGGATCATCGTCGTTTCAGAACTCTTCACCTTCGTTGAGTCGCTCCAAACCTTGCATCTCCCCTCCTGCGAGTCGCTGCCCCTGGTGGTCTGCCTATGGGAAGAGAAGAAGGCCGATTTTGTTCCATCGATCACATTCGATTTCCACGCGGCAGGGCGGCTGGCGACAGAACACCTGCTCGCACTGGGCCATGAGCGCATCGGCGTGGTAGTCTCTGGCCTCTCCTCTGAGGGTGCAACGGAAGGGCAAATACACCATACAGAACGCCTCGCAGGTTTTGAGGAAGCGCTGCATCAACATGGCCTTCACCTGGATCGCTCGCTGCTGCGAATCGGCAACTCCACACTGGAAAGCGGCAAGAGCGCCGGTTGTCAGCTGTTGCAACTGCCGGAGCCGCCAACCGCTATTTTTGCGACGAACGATATGATGGCGATAGGGGTGTTCTCCGCCGCCTGGGAGCTTGGCATCCGCGTCCCGGATCAGCTCTCAGTAGTTGGCTTTGACGATGTTCATCTCGCCGCCTATCAATCGCCGCCACTGACCACGGTTATCATGAGAGAGAGCGCGATTGCAGAGCAGGCGCTACGGCTCCTGTTCCGCATGATTGAGGGGGAGCAGGTCACCTCGCCCCCAATGTTACAACCTCAATTAGTTGTGCGTGGATCGACTGCCCCTCCGGCAGATCGTTTCCCTCTCATTGATCGTTTAAGGAGGTGATGCCTATTTTTCTTTGACTCCCTTTTGCCGTAGAACCTTTAAGCATGGAATCAAGACTACTCTTGCGTACGAGAGGAGATCATGATGGCTAGCCGTGTCACGATATCAAAGATGAAGATCGTGCCAGTACTGCTATTGGCGATTATTGCGTCAGGCATTCTGGCGGCTTGCGGTGATGGCAGCGCTACCCCCCAGCCCAACAAGAGCGGAGCATCGTCGGGAGGCCAGGTCAACCTGACCTTCTGGTCCTGGGTCACCGGGATCGATAAGTCGGTCGCGCTCTTCAATCAGACCCACCCCAATATTCATGTAAATCTGGAGAATGTTGGCGGTGGCCCCAACGAATACAACAAGCTCTATACAGCGATCAAGGCCAATAACGAGCCAGATATGGCTCAGGTCGAGTTCCAACTCTTGCCCACCTTCGAGACGACCGGAGCGCTTGTCGATCTCTCCCAATACGGGGCCAACGCCGTAAAAGATCAGTTTGTCCCCTGGACCTGGAAGCAGGTCTCGCTCGGCAACTCGGTCTACGCCATTCCCCAGGATAGCGGCCCCCTGGCGATGTTTTACCGCGAAGATATCTTCAAACAGTACAATATTCCGATCCCCACGACCTGGGCTGAGTATGCTGATGCCGCCGCGAAGCTGCATGCCGCCAATCCCAGTATCTCTATTACCGACTTTCCGCCAAAGGAGCCGGGCTGGTTTGCCGGGCTGATCTGGCAGGCGGGCGGGCAGCTCTTCGGCATTAACGGCGATACCTGGAAAGTCTCGCTCAACAATCCTTCGGCGCAGAAAGTAAGCACCTACTGGCAAAACCTCATCAGCAAGAATCTGGTCAAGACCGAGCCGGACTTCGCCACTGGTTGGTATCATGACCTGCAAACCGGCGACGTTGCCACCTGGATCTCTGCCGCCTGGGGCGCTGGTACGATTACGTCGAATGCGCCACAAACCGCCGGAAAATGGCGTGTTGCGCCCATCCCGCAGTGGGAGCAGGGGCAGACCGCTAATGGCAACTGGGGCGGTTCGACGACCGTTGTCTTCAATAATACTGCGCACCCGAAAGAGGCCGCCGAGTTCGCCGTCTGGCTCAATACCAACGAGCAGAGCATCGATTTCATGATCAAGGGCAACAACATCTACCCTGCTCATCTGCCCTCTTTAAGCTCGCCGCTGGTCAATGGCCCCATCTCGTTTTTTGGCAATCAGAACATTGGCGAGGTCTTCAAGGCTGGCTCTGAGCAGGTCAACGTCAACTTCCAGTGGGGGCCGACCATTAATCAGGTCTACAACGACATTGGCGACAATTTCGCGGCGGTCATCAACAAGCAGACGACGCTCAATCAGGCGCTGGATTCGGTGCAGGAAGGGACGGTGATCTTCATGCGCGGCCAGGGCTTCAACGTCACCACCTGACGGCCCCCTTCATGAGAGCAATACTGTTCGTCAGACAAGTATATCAGGCTAAAGAGAGGAGAAAGTGCAATGGCGCTTGCTCAGACTGCCCGGGTGTCCTCCCGCCCACGTTCCACTTTGGGACGCCGCCGAGCCATGACACCATATCTGTTTATCCTGCCCTTTGGGATACTGTTCGTTCTGTTTTTTCTGGCTCCCATCGTCTATGCGCTCGTTCAGAGCCTGTTCCACTATCGCCGCACCGGGCTGGGCCTGCACGGCTCAACGGTCGGTTTCAACGGCCTGGGCAACTATCTTGATGTCCTGACGGACCCGAAATTCTACGACGGGATAGGCCGTGTGCTGCTTTACGGGGTCGTTCAGGTCCCCGTGATGCTCATTCTCGCGCTGGTCCTGGCGCTTTTGCTAGATTCGGCGGTTGTCCGTTTCAAGGGCTTCTTCCGACTGGCCTTCTTTGCGCCCTACGCCGTTCCGGGCCTGATCGCCGCGCTGCTGTGGGGCTATCTCTATAATCCCCAACTCTCTCCCATCGTGCAAGGCTTGCAAGCGGTGCATCTGCCGGCCCCTGATTTCCTGGGCTTTTATACGGTGCTCTGGTCTATCGCCAACATGGCCGTCTGGGCCTGGACCGGCTATAATATGCTGATCATTTTTGCGGCCCTGCAAGCGATTCCCACCGAGATCTATGAATCGGCGCGGATCGATGGTTGTTCGGGACTGAAAATCGCCTGGTATATCAAGGTACCGCTGGTCGCGCCAGCCCTGGTCCTCACCTGTATCTTCTCCATTATTGGCACCATACAGTTGTTCACGGAGCCGCAGGTCCTCTCTGCCGTCTCGAACAACATCTCGACCGCTTTTACGCCGGTTCTGTATGCGTATAATATCGCGTTTAGTTACAATAACTACTATTATGCAGCCGCTCTGTCGGTGGTACTGGCAATTCTCACCTTCATCTTCTCCTTTGGTGTCTTGCGGGTGACTCAGCGCCAGTCGGGAGTGTAACAACGATGAGCCAACAATCCACAACGGTTTCCATCCCAGCTGAGCAGAGGCAGGCAACGGCAGCAGAGACCCGGCAGCGTTCTGGCGGGAAACTGGCTAGCAGCGTTGGGGCGATGACCTTCCTGATCATTTGTACGCTCTACTTTCTGGTGCCTTTCTTCTGGCTGGTCGTGTCCGCAACCAAGAACGCTGGCGATCTGTTTGGCACCTTTGGCCTCTGGTTTGCTCCTCATTTCAATCTATGGAGCAACCTGCAACAGCTGTTCACCTACAATGATGCCATCTTCACGCACTGGCTGCTCAACACGCTGCTCTATGCGGGCGTGGGTTCGCTGGTCGGGACGTTTCTATCGGCGATGGCCGGTTATGCGCTGGCAAAATACGTTTTTAAGGGTCGCAACCTGATTTTCTCGACGATCCTGGGGTCGATTCTGGTGCCTGCGACGGTGCTGGCGCTGCCGTTGTATCTGATGATGAGCCAGATCGGTATGACCAATACGATCTGGTCGGTGCTGCTGCCCAGTCTGGTCAGTCCTTTTGGGGTCTATCTCTCGCGCATCTACGCCTCGTCCTCTGTCCCCGACGAGCTGCTTGAGGCGGCCCGTATCGATGGGGCGGGCGAGTTCCGCACTTTTACGACGGTCGCCATGCGCCTGATGGTGCCGGCGCTGGTGACGATCCTGTTATTCCAGTTTGTTGCTATCTGGAACAACTACTTCCTGCCCCTGATCATGCTCAGCGATCAGAACCTCTTCCCGATCACGGTTGGCTTGCAGACCTGGAATGTGACGACAGGAGGTGCCAACCAGTTCCTGTATAGCTTGATCGTTACCGGAGCGCTGATCTCTTCCTTGCCGCTACTGGCTGGTTGTATATTGCTGCAACGCTTCTGGCGCGGTGGCCTCGGCACTGGCAGCGTCAAAGGATAGTAAATATTCAATCCCGGTTGAGCAATCCGGCAATCAGGATACAAGTGTAACTGGCGAGAAGCGAGACAAAGACATAAACCGCGCTTTGTCTCGCTCCTGCCAGTTCTTATAAACTCAGCATTTTTTGATGAATGATATATTATATATTATCTGAAAGGCTGTAAAAATATTTATTGTCTTTAATCCAGCCGCAGAAGAAATTCTTCCACTTCCTCCCTACGTGCCTCAGAAAATCCACTGCCTTCGCCGATCCTTGTAAACCCGCATTTTTCCAGGACGCGCAAAGAGCCTATGTTGTCTTTAGCGGCGCGGGCGTATAGAGGACGTATCTTGTTGCGTGCTAGAAAGGCCAGGAGTGCTCTGGTCGCGACGCCTTTGCCCCAGTAGGGTTTTCCAATCCAGTAACAGATTTCCAGGCGCTCTTCTTCATCAACGTAGCTTGAGATCGAGCCTGCCACATTTCCATTGAAGAGAATGGTTTGAATGGTGTTAGCCCTGTCCCCCAAAATTCTTGTCCAGTGTGCCATAAAGGCATCTCTATCTGTCGGATCTTTGCTCGTGAAGGCGGCCATCCAGTTGGCCTCCGGGTCCAATTGTTGATCGAAGAAAACGGGGAGGTCACTCATCTGTACCTCGCGCAGGACGATGCTGGAAGTATTTTCCATATGACTCCTTTCTCGCTTCTTTTACTTCAACGTAGCGATTCCTGTTGCCTGTTCAACTACTTCTATCTCTGCTTGAGTATATCATCTCGTTGCCAGGCAAGTAGAAAACTTCAAGGGTGGATAGGAGCCGAAGTAGATGTCAATGAAATCGTGATCCGTCCCACCGCCCAACAATAACGCACTTTTGCAGAGGGTGAAATGTTTCTGTTGGGGAACGCTTGCATTATGTGGATGAGAAGAGATATACTCTTGAGAGAGTTGTTGGGGAACATTTCTCCTGTCTGATTTGGGAAACACAATGGCAAAAACGAAACTCGCGGCGCTGATCTGGTCGCAGGAAGATCAACAATATCTCTGGCGTGATGGGCTGGAACAAAGCTTAAAGGCTGCCGGACGCGAGGAGCCGGAAGCATGGCTCAAGCAACTGTCCGCATTCACCTCGTTCTCTTTTCAGGGACGTGAGGGACGCCTCACCCTGCTTAAAGAGGCGCGACCGCGTGGGGAAGATGGCTACTGGTACGCCTATCGCCGCCAGGGCAAACGCACAACCAAGAAATACGCCGGGCGCACCGCTGATCTGACCGCTGCCCGTCTGGAACAGATGGCGAGAGCTATCAGCTGTTCGCCGGAACAGAGCAACCATGTTCTCTCCAACAGCGTCGTATCTCAGGCTCCCTTGCTTGCCCCCAAACTCCATTTGCCCCCTTTGCATCCTTCGCTGATCCCACGTGAACGCTTGCTGGTGCTGCTTGATCGCGCTCTTGAGCACAGGCTTACGCTGGTATCCGCGCCCGCTGGCTCTGGCAAGACCACGCTGGTGCGTCAATGGGTGGCGCAACAGCAGCAGGGGCCGCCGATTGCCTGGGTTTCTCTGGATAGTGGCGACAACGATCCGGTGCGCTTCTGGCGCTATCTTATCACTGCCTGTCAGGTGTTTGGCGACGATGTGGCGCGGGAAGCGCTGTCTCTCTTGCAGAGCCTGCCTTTTGATGTATCTCTGACTGAGACCGCATTGACGGTTTTTCTCAACGCGCTGGTCCAATGTGAGCAGGGTGGGGTAGTGGTGCTGGACGATTACCACACTATCACCTCCTCGCGCATTCAACAGGCCATGACCTTTTTCCTCACCTATCTGCCCGCCAGCATCCATGTGATCATCATCACGCGCAGCGATCCGCCGTTGCCCCTGGCACAACTGCGGGCTAGTAACGAACTCTGCGATGTGCGCCCCGCTGATCTGTACTTCTCACAGGAGGAGACAGCGGCCTTCCTCCAGCAAACGCTGCCAGTCTCGCTTGCGCCGGAGCTGGTTCAGCGCATCCATGCCTATCTGGAAGGCTGGGCCGCCGGGCTGCGTCTGTTCCTGATTGTGCTGCGGGCGTCGGCGGCACCGCGCGAGATCGAACCGCTTTTACGAGTCTTCGCGGGCGGCCAGCATGCGCTACAAGACTATTTCCTCTCTGAAGTGTTCAATACGCAGCCAGAACCCTTGCAGCGCTTTTTGCTCCAGACCAGCGTGCTGACTCGCTTGACCGGATCGCTCTGCGCCGCCGTCACTGGAGAGCGCGACAGCGAACGCATGCTCGAAGCCGCCGCCCACGCGAATCTTTTTCTAGAGCCGCTCACTACTCTTGCTTCATCACCAGCTCAGCAGTGGTATCGCTATCATGGGCTTTTTGCGGAAGCGATGCGGGCCGAGGCGCGGCGGCGTCTGGGTGAGGAGCAGCTTCGGGCAATCTCCGCTCATGCCAGCCGCTGGTATGAGGAGCATCATTTCGACGCTGAGGCCGTTGAGTCCGCCCTGTATGCTCAGGAGTATTCGCGTGCCGCTGTCCTGATCGAACAAATACTGCAAGAGCCGCATGCATTTTCTCAGGCCAATGAATATCACACCCTCTACACGTGGCTGGAACAACTGCCCGAGCCGCTCCTTGCACAGCATCCAGCGCTCTGCCTGGGCTATGCTCAGGCGCTCTTACACAGGGCCGACACGTGGCTGCTGACTCAAACCACGCTGGCCCTGCTTGAGAAGCTGTTCTTGATGGCAGAAGAGCACTATCGTGTGGAGGGCGACCTGCCGCGACTGGGCGAGGTTTACGCTTTTCGCGCTCTGGCTGCCTGGAGACAGAATGATGCTATTCAAGCAGCTCACTATGCCCGGCAGGCGCTCACCTGGTTATCGGAAGAGCAGCAAATCTGGCGCGGTCTCAGCCTGGGCGTGGTAGGCAAAACTGAGGCGCTCTACAATGGGCGTGTGGCTGTGGGCCGTGAGATGCTGGAGGAAGTCTATACGCTGTCTAAGGCGACTGACAATCGCCATTTCCGGCTCAGTAGCGCGACAACCAGTATATTCGCCCGAGCATTGTTTGAGCAGGGGGAACTGCATGGTTCTTTTGAGTATTACCAGGAAGTGCTACACAAGGCTAGAGAGAGATACGTCCACAGTGACGACCTCGCTTATGCCCTATCTGGTCTGGCTTGCATCTCATATGAACGCAACGAACTTGCAATAGCCTGGCAGCAGGCACAGGAGGTGCTGACCATCGGCCAGTATCTTGGGCGACAGTACCACGAGGTGCAAGCGACCCTGCTGCTAGCTCGTATCCAACATGTGCGCGGCGAGACTACTGCGGCCCGCCAGAGCCTGGACGAACTGCTGATCAGAATCCCTGCCCCTCAATCGGAACACGCGTGGCCGTTATCACGCGAAATACAGACTTTGCGGGCTAGTTTGGCGCTGGCTGATGGCGATCTGGCGACTGTGCAGCGCTGGATCACCGGTCTGCATCGGTCCGGTGGACCACTGTTTCCATTCGCTGCTGAACAGGAAACGCTGCTGCTTGCTCGCTGGTATCTCGCTCAGGGTAGAGGAGAGGCGGCGCTGCAACTATTGCAGGACCTGTTGGGCGCGGCTCAGGAAGCGGGGCGCACGCGCAACTCCTTTGAGGCGCAGGCGCTCCTCGCCCTGGTCTATGCGGCAAATGAGCAACCGGAGCAGGCACGGCGCGTCCTCCTGATGTTACTAGAGCAAACCTGCACTGAGGGCTATCTGCGCCTCTTCCTGGATGAGGGAGAAGCAATGGCCGTCCTCTTGCGTTCCCTCACGCTCCATATACACAAGAAACCTTTATTATCATATCTTCAGAGCATCCTGCGTGCCTTTCCCGGCTCACAGACCTCCTCTCCCGCCGCTCTCCTGCCCGAGCCGTTGAGTGTGCAGGAGCTACGTGTTCTGCGCCTGCTCGTCCCCGGTTGCTCCAACGCCGAGATTGCCCGTGAGCTGGTTGTCTCCGTCAACACCGTGCGCACCCACATCCAGAACATCTATCACAAGCTCGATGCCCATAATCGCGCGGCAGCTATCGAGACCGCCCGCCAGCTTCATCTCCTTTCGTGATGATGTTTTGTGCAGAACAAAGGCGAGAAAGTAGTTCGTAGCTGCGCGACTGTATCGCGCCTGGGCTAGCGTATTAAGCGGTTCGAGGGCGCGATAAAGTCGCGCGGCATCGAATGGGGTTGCTGCAACACAAAAAATACGCGTTTCCCAAAATAAACCCCCAGTCAAGCGGCCA